>NZ_JBFTRT010000249.1:0-6953 GCF_056399685.1 Pedobacter sp. 01N416 | reverse complement strand
ATGTAAAAGTGCATATTCTTGATGGATAGAGACTTTTGGATTTTTCAGTGCTGTTTCAAGTACAAATAAACGATCATCGCGAAAAGCAAAATCTGGGCGATGCGGAATATCCTTAATGAAATCTTTTCTAAACAGATAAGATGAATAATGTGACGAATCGCATTCTCCCAACTGTTGTGCGATAAAATCATCGCAGTCTATCCACTGCTGACTTCTCAGCACATCATTGTTTTCATCAATTACCCGATAACCGCTCACCACCACATCAGCTCCCGTTTCTTCTGCCAAGATGAATTGTTCATCATTGGCCTTTGGAGAAAGTAGATCATCAGAATCCAAAAAGCGAATATATTTCCCTTTTGCCAATTCAAAACATCGATTTACTGCCCAGCATTTGCCCCAATTTTCTTGTTTAATCGCTTTGATATCGGGTTGTGCCGCTAACCATTCCCAAGTGCCATCGGTACTGCCATCATCGATTACAATGATTTCAGTTGAACAGGAATTATTTTTGCAACTTGCTATGGCTTGAGGTAAGCTCCACAAACGATTATAGGTTGGAATGATGATGCTGATATCCATTTATACTGTACGTTCAGATTGCTCGATTTTTCTAATCCCAAACAATTTTCTGTAAATCGGGCGGAGTGTATTTTTCGCAGCAATCTTCATTCTTGCTGGCCATTCGATGCCAAATTTCGCTTGTAATTCCGTTAGCCAATTTAACTTTTGGTTTAAGAAATGTTTTAAGCGGAAAACCTCTCTTTGATAGGGGTAATGTTTGGTGTAGTAGCCTAGGAAATGAAAAATGAGGKGTTCAACTTTTTCAAATGGATACCAATCCTGATGTAAGGGATGAGGTTTTGGCGGATTGATCAACCATCTTTCACCACTCACCGCATCAATTTGATAGCCACCGGGACAAGCTTGCGGATCACTCATTACAGTTCCATCGTCGAATAAAGGTTGCATTTGATGAAGCTCCATCGCCAAGGCCATGATCACCTCATCATTTGGCCGGTTTCTCAATCTTTTGAAGCCAATTTCATCGTATCGCGTTTCCAGCTCTCTTGCTGTTTCATAAATGGCTTTTGCTGTTGCGCTATTTTCTAGGTAATAAATGCCGCCGTTAAATTTGGACATCTGAACAAGATTGAACTGTTGAAGAACCGATTTAACATCTCCAAACCATTCCCCATCGCTGATATATCCACCAAGTACGCTGACCGTTTTTCCTAGAAACTGCTCAAAAATGGGCTCAATGTTTCCGAAAATCAAACAATCGCTGTCGATAAAAAGCGTTTGTCCGGCAGGTGCAATTTGATCAAGATGAAGTTTTGGGGAGAAACCAAGTCCGAAAGCCCCTTCTTCGATGATGATTGTTTTTGCCCAAGCGTTTATATCGTCCGGAATAAATGCAGGCTGATCGGTAACAATGATGAAAGCAATCGATTCAGGATCATTCCATCTCTTAAACGACCTTGCTAAATGAACAGCTAAGTCGACATATAATTTTTTCCCCGTTGCTAAGGTGATGACTTGCCTTTGCATCACCTATTTTTAATTCGTTGAAAGACTTTTAATCCGAAATGGTAAAGTTTTGGAGAAAGTTTATGGATAAATCTTCTTTTATAAGGGAGTGCATTCAGCGATAATCGCGTATTCCAAGCCAGGATGAAAATATTCCCATTGGCATTTTCAATTGGAAGTATACCCATTTTCTTTAAACCGAGGGCTTCCATTTTATTGAAAATGATAACAGGATGATAAGATTCAATCCTGAAATTATAGATCATGAAACCGCTCTTGGCATGTCCAATTACTTTTTCTAAGTACTGATCTTGAATGGATGGTGTACACTCCGTAAAAGCGCAGTTGCTCAGGCAGATATCATAGATTCGATTTTCCGCTTCATCCAAATTCCCAAAAATTACTTTATCCAAATATTGATTTCCAAACTTTCCAAGATATTTCGCGGTGAGTAAGTTCACTTCCGGCAGGTCGTACATGGTGTAGGAAGAGATGTTAAAACCGTCCATCACCAATTTGGCCAAACCACCATATCCACCGCCAATTTCTACCAGATGTAAACCGTCTAGGTTTCCAAAGCTGCTTTCTAGATAAGCCAACTGGCGGATGTAATGCAGAGTAGAAGGAGCAATATCCCCAATTTCTTCATAATGGTGGATATCGGCGCCACCAAAATCATCATTTGTTTTGAATACATTGATTTGCGTTAATAATGATGGCGCATGTTTTTTGAGTTGATTGAGATAGGTTAGACCATCCTCATAAGAGAAATGTTCCAGGATTTCCTGATAAACTTCATTTTGCCTGAATGTGTTGAACACAGTGTCATCGGTAGCTGCTATGCTACAGAAATTGTTATAGCGTTGATTATCAGAAGCTGATTTCATCAATCTTTGTTTTTGAGTGTTGATTGGGCTGAAGCTACAACTCTAAAGCAGAATTCGTAAATCTTATTGTTGTAGAGTTGAACAACGAATAGTTTAAAGAAAGTACCTATCAACTTAAAAACCATGGTCACGCGTCGCCAAAAAGGAGGAACGGGAATAATCATCAAATGTTCTTGCGTCTTAGCTCCTTCTAAGGAGTTGGTCATGTGCCATTTTCTTGGCGTTGTTTCCAGATAACCTTCATGTGAAATGGAGAATTGATCTACTGGGTCTAAAACCACAGTTTTAATATTTTCATCGGAAAATTTTTTAGTGAGGAAATTCTCAAAACCATCCTGACCTAATTGTCCACCCTTTGGCGCTAATTCCAATGCGAAAAATCCATCTTGCAACTGTTTAGTATTACAAAGGCATGGATTAGCGGAAAACCCATAGATAGAATTAAAAAAATTCCCCATCAATGGATTAATCTTCTCCTCTTGGGTTAATGGTCCGGTTTTGCTGAGCACAATCTCTGCCCAATCTTGATGGTTTTCAAGCTGTTCGGCAAGCGTTTCTAGGGCTACCGAAGAATGAAAAGTCCAATCATCCTCCAACCAAAAAAAGTAAGGGGTATTGATTGTTTTCAGCGTAGTAGAGATGCTATTTACATATCCGCTTCTTTGAGGATGCTGAAGAATAACGTCAGGTTTGATCTCGTTGATCAGCTGAGGATTAACTTGTCCATCTATAGCAAGGATAACCTTCGTCCAGTTATAGCTAAAATGTTTGCGAAATGAGTTGATGGTTTGACTTAACAGATGCTCACGTCCTTCGCAAGTAAAAATGACAAGTGAAATCATATATCGACAGCAGCTTTGCTTATTTCGCTATTTTTTATAGCCAATATATTTTGATACCTGAAAATTTCATGTTTAGAATTATACTCACCCATTGGCAGTAATCTATTGTTGGGCATGATCCGATGGAGCTTATAATTCGGCAAAATTTTGTAGAAATCAATCATGAAGCTTTTTGAGGTGATGTTAAATTCGTTGAATTCAAACTGGATAATTGAAATGGCCTGCTTGTTGAGCATTTTTTTCGCCCCTTTTAGTACGCTTAATTCGTGACCTTCAACATCAATTTTCAAGAAATCAATTTGGTTAATGTGATTGGTTTCACAATACTCATCCAAGGTAACAAAATTGCATTCAGTTCCTGCGGATGTGTTCCCTACAAAAGTGAAAATATCATTAATGGAAGCAGGATAGGCAGTAGCCATGCTTGCATCATCATCTTTACTGGCAATGTAAAGGTTCGCTCGTTCCGCCTTATCGCTCAAACCAAAATGATTACAGATGAAATAATCCGTTTTGGAGCGTTCTTCCAAGGTTTTAAAAGTCTTAGCAATAGGCTCGAAGCAATGAATGGTTGATTGCTTGTAATTTTTCCGAAGGAAAGAAGCATATTCACCGATGTTTGCCCCCACATCAAAAATTACTTTGGGCTCATCTTGGAGTAAGTCGGGAACAATTGTAGTGACAATATATGCTTCTCCAGAAAAGTAAGTGTTATGACCAACTCCCAACTGAATATGAGCATGAGCCAAGAGGTCTACCTTTAGGAGTTTCAATATTTTGATGAAAAAGCGTTCAATTAATCTTCTCATTATTTAAATCTAAAATAATCAACTTTCATCACAGTTTTCCATCCAAATAGCCGACTTATCACTTTTTTGACAGGACTTTTGAAAGGCTCAATCTTTAATTTAGGGTACAACTCCTTAGCTTTTTGGGCAGCCATTGCTGATAAATCTTTATATTTTGGATAGAAGATAAAAGCATCGCCCCATAGCTGATTGCTCATGGCTATTTTTGCCTCAAGTTTAGGTGTTGCGGCTAACAGATATTCAGTTTTGAGCAAGGTAGATTGGAGCGTGTTTTTACAGGCAATATAGCTTCTTACCGCACTTAGACTATTTTGTTGCCTGAATTTTCGATAGTAATTGATTCCTTTTTTTGCAAATATCACTTCATCTGAGGCCAAGATCACCCTGCAAAAATATTCACTATCTTCATCCGGACAAGGAGAAATAGAGTAATTCCATGGACCAGCTTTTTTAATGATATCGATGGGCGTTAAAAATGCATTAGGTTGAATCATTCCGCCATAAATTGGTCCGATATAGCCTCCTCCATAAAGTTTAATTAGAAAATCAATCGAACTATTTTGTTCATTTGCGTACCAATCCTCCATCACCGGATAGCTTTGATGATCTGTTTGGTCAAAGAAATGGACTGTTGAACATAATGAGATTGCCTTTGGATGCTGTTTTAAAATCTCAACTTGACTAGCAATTTTATCTTCGCTCAAGAGATCATCCGCATCTAAATACTGGATAAATTCCCCAGTTGCCGCTTCCAGCCCAGTTTGTTTAGCAGCGCTTGCTCCAGCATTTTCTTTCGTGATGACCCTGATTTTTGAGTTTTGAATATCCTCAATTACTTTCAAGGTCTGATCTGTAGAGCCATCGTTAACTACAATAATTTCCAGATTCTGATGAGTTTGATCCAATACAGATTGAATGGTCGCTTCGATAAATCGCTCTGCGTTATATGTAGGAATAATAACTGAAACTAAATCATTCATTTAAAATCAGGGATAACCGTTGGTGGATAATGGTAGGATTGAAATCAGTTTCTGCCAATCGAATAGCTTGAAGGCGGCATTCTTCCCAAAAATCTTTGGTTTGTAAACGTTTGATCATAGCGGAAATATGAATCACCGAATCGTTATTCACGTAGCATAACCACTTATGTTCTTTCGCCCAAAGGCCAATAGCACTCTTCTCAGGTGCAATGATCAGAATTGGCATTCCTAAATGACAAAATTCAGCGAATTTGCTCGGAAAACTGTGTGTTGCCCTAATTTCCTCAGCTAAGTTAAAAGAGTAAAATATGAGCAATACATCCATCTTTTCTAGTAACATGGTGAAAAGGTCATGAAGTTTTTCCAATGGCCTCCTTATTTTTATTCCTTCACAATCTCGAAATCGATCAGCTATGGCGAGGTCTGAATTCGTAACCAAAGTTAATTGCCCATTCATCGATTGTGCTGCCTTAAATATTTTCTTGATCAGTTGGTCATGAAATGGAAGTATCGTTCCAGCATAGCAAAGCTGAAGTCCCTTAAAATTTACTTTAGCCAAATCTTTCTTTCTGGAGCTGCCTTCTGGAATAGGATAGATTACAATAGCGTTTTTCCCACCATTTTGCTTCAGCAATTCTTGCATAGGTTTTGAAACAACAAAGAAATGTTTACAGTGACGAATGATGTTTTTGAGGTTGCCCAAGCTGAATAGATGGCCTTCAAAATATTTGCTGAAAATATTGTCATCGTGGAAAAAAAGATAGTAAGGCAACTTTGTTTGTGAAGCTATGATTTGTGCTAAAAGACTGCCCGTGTCTTCTAAAATCCCCAGAATTTTATCTCCCTTTTGAAAAATTAATCTGTTTTTCAAAAAACGGTAGTGAAGCCAAAATCGGAATGTTGAAAGCAATGGAGTATATTTTCGCAAGGGCGGATGCCACCATCTCTTTGGGATATTGATTTGGGTAAATTCAGTCCTTACTCCATGATTTGGACTACAATTCAAAAAGACGATATGATGCCCTTCTTGTTGGAATCTCTTCAAATGCCTGTAGATCACTACACTGCCACCACCTCCATCTTTCAATGGAATAATGGTACTTGAAAAATAAATTGTTGTGGGGGTGGTCAAAAATTAAGAATTGTATCTATTTTTTTTACAGAATTGTGCCAAGAAAATTGCTCGTGGGCATAAATCAGTACATTTTGATACATTTTTTGCTGTAATTCATCATCCGCTAGAATAGCTGCTAAGACTTCTGTAATATTGTCTTGATTAAAACTGACCCCATTCTTTCCATGATCGGTCAACGTGCTGAAAGCTTTAATTTTATTATGTAATACTAAAACATTTCCATAACAAGCTGCCTCTACTGCTGCCAATGGAAAACCTTCCCACAATGAACTTAAGCAGAATAATTTTGAGCGATTGTAAATGGCATACAATTGGGCAGGATCGGAGATATTTCCAGTAAATATGACCTGATCTTTTAAATGAGGATAATTTTCGAAATATTTATTGATATAACCTTTAAATTCAGGTTCGATTGGCCCGACGAAATAGAATTTCCAATTTGGGACAGACAATTTTGGAATCGCTTCTAACAATAGCTCATTGTTTTTTTGTGGATTACCAATTCTTCCAACAGAAAGTAAAATATTCTCTTTTTCCGCAAAACTTTTCACCCCTTTGGTTAGGGCAAAAAGACGATCCAAATCGGCACCATTAGGTATCATTGCCATCTTCTTTTCAGGCACTCGATATCTATCTTTAAAATAGCGGTAACCATCTATAGATTCTGCAGAAATTAATTTTACCATCCTAAAGAATAACGGTAATAGCACTTGCTGATAGCCCCAGCTTTTTACTTTTCCTAATATTCCAGCTGAGTTGAATATGCTGGC
>NZ_JBFTRT010000248.1:0-13324 GCF_056399685.1 Pedobacter sp. 01N416 | reverse complement strand
GCACAAAGGCTGTCCCATAATAGGATAGCCTTTTTATTTACACTAACAATTGAATAGAATGGTTTTAAATAACATAATTTGACAAATCTTAAAAATAAGTATATTAAAAATTGTTTAATTTAGTTAGTGTTGTTATTGACAATAATTTTAAAAAAAATAAAGTATGGCTTTTGATATAGACATGATTAAAAAGGTTTATGCAAGCTTTGGCAGCCGCGTTGAGGCTGCGCGTAAAGTGGTTGGCAGACCTTTAACATTATCTGAAAAAATATTGTATACACACCTTTGGGATGGAGATCCTAAAACGGCGTTTAAACGTGGCTCTGACTACGTAGATTTTGCACCAGATCGGGTTGCGATGCAGGATGCAACAGCTCAAATGGCATTATTGCAATTTATGCAAGCTGGTCGTCCACAAGTGGCTGTACCTTCTACAGTTCATTGCGATCACTTAATTACGGCTAAAGAAGGTGCTGCAATAGATTTACCTCATGCTAAAACCGAAAGTGCCGAAGTTTTTGATTTCTTATCTTCTGTATCGAACAAATACGGTATCGGTTTCTGGAAACCAGGTGCTGGTATTATTCACCAGGTGGTTTTAGAAAATTATGCTTTTCCAGGTGGAATGATGATCGGAACCGACTCGCATACCGTAAATGCGGGTGGCTTGGGTATGGTTGCCATTGGAGTTGGTGGTGCTGATGCCTGCGATGTAATGGCGGGTTTACCTTGGGAGCTTAAATTCCCTAAGTTAATCGGCGTAAAGTTAACAGGAAAATTAAACGGGTGGACTGCTGCTAAAGATGTAATTCTTAAAGTTGCGGGTATCCTTACCGTAAAAGGTGGTACAGGAGCAATTGTAGAATATTTTGGCGATGGCGCCACCTCAATGAGCTGTACAGGTAAAGGCACCATTTGTAACATGGGCGCCGAGATTGGTGCAACCACTTCTACTTTTGGTTATGACGAAAGTATGGAACGTTATTTACGCGCTACGGGTAGAAATGAAGTTGCTGATGAAGCAAATAAAATAAAGGAATATTTAACAGGTGATGCTGAAGTTTATGCTGATCCGGAAAACTATTTCGATCAGGTCATTGAAATCGATCTGGATACTTTAGAGCCATACCTAAATGGCCCTTTTACACCAGATTTAGCTACTCCGGTTTCGCAGATGAAAGTTGAGGCAGAGAAAAATGGCTGGCCTTTAAAAGTAGAATGGGGATTGATCGGTTCTTGTACCAACTCTTCTTACGAGGATTTATCAAGAGCAGCCTCTATCGCAAACCAGGCTATTGCGTGCAGATGGTAACCCTAATACTTTCGCTTTCGTGGCTTCACCAGAAATGGTTGCTGCAATTGCAATTTCAGGTAATTTAGGCTTTAATCCATTAACCGATACTTTAACAAACGATAAAGGCGAACAGGTTAAATTAGATCCACCTACCGGTTTTGAACTGCCAACAAAAGGTTTCGCTGTAGAAGATGCAGGTTATCAGGCACCAGCAGCTGATGGTTCATCCGTTCAGGTTTTGGTTTCTCCAACTTCGCACCGTTTACAATTGTTAGATCCATTTACCCCTTGGGAAGGTACCGACTTAAAAGGTTTAAAACTTTTAATCAAAGCCAAAGGTAAATGTACAACAGATCATATCTCAATGGCTGGTCCATGGTTAAAATTCCGTGGTCACTTAGATAACATTTCTAACAACATGCTTATTGGTGCGGTTAATTATTTCAACGATAAAACAGATAACGTTAAAAATGAATTAACGGGTGAATATGGTCCGGTTCCTGCAACCCAACGCGATTATAAAGCTGCCGGCTTGGGATCTATTGTTGTTGGTGACGAAAACTATGGCGAAGGTTCATCACGTGAACATGCCGCTATGGAACCTCGACACTTAGGTGTTCGTGCTGTATTGGTAAAATCTTTTGCCCGTATCCACGAAACCAACCTGAAGAAACAAGGTATGTTAGGTTTAACCTTTGCAGATAAAGATGATTATGATAAAATCTTAGAGGATGATACCATCGATATCGTAGGCTTAACAGAATTCGCTCCAGATAAACCATTAACATTAGTATTACATCACGCTGATGGCACCCAGGAGCAATTCCCTGTTAACCACAGTTATAACGATCAACAAATCGAATGGTTTAAAGCTGGTGGTGCGCTAAATATTATTCGGGCTGAAGCAGCGGCTAAGGCAGCGCTTTTGTAAATTGAAGTCCGAAGTCCAGGGTCGGAAGTTCGAGATTTGGATGACATCATATCAATCCCGTTTTGTTAAATCAGAACGGGATTTTTTGTTCTTTTACCAGATACCGCTTAAAATGATATCTGTTTCTCTAATTTGTCACATTGAGCTTGTCGAAATGCCTTAAAATCGTTTTAAAAAGTTCTCGACAGGCTATTAATGACAAATTCTAAAAATCGGCCGTCTTTCCCGCAAAGGCGGGAATCTTAAAGCAACCGACAAGCCCCTACCAAGGCATTATGATTATCTTCGATGAGCACTTCGTGGTTCCCAATCGAGTTGGGAATGACGAAACCCCGTATCCTGTCACCGTCACTCCATTGTTTTTCTAAAAGTGATTTCTCAGTATGACAAATCTATCATTTAGGATTTAACCTCTTTCTTTTTTCGGAAAGCTTTGCAGTAGTTCTTGGGTTGGGGTTAGTCCCGCTAATGCTGCTGCAGGTTGAAGGAACCAGCATTCGCGTATATCGGGTTTAGATGGCAGAGACAGAGGTGCTTTTCACACAAAGATTCCCTGGATGCCATGAGGGAGATTTTGCCTTCCTTGCAGGAAATGAGCTTTCTAGCCCCAGGCGCAGCGGCATCCCTGAAGCGCAGCGTAAGGATATAGCGAAGCATGGGAACGAACCTTAATAACCTGAGTTCGATTATTAAATCTCACTTTGTGACGTTTTAATCAAGTTTTCTGTTAAGTCGGTCGTCACCCTGAATTTATTTCAGGGTCTTTCCTGCCAAAAAAGATGCTGAAACAAGTTCAGCATGACGATAAGATTAGGAATAAACCTTGTCTGATAGTATTTTTACAATTTAATAATCGAACTCAGGTTAATAGCTGTTACTGACCCTGCGCTTCAAAAAAAGACTTGTATAATTAGATTGCTTCACACCATCACAAAAGCCTCTGCTTCATTCGCAATGACGAGCTTTGTATTATTCAAACTCATAGCCGCAATCGTAGCAATGATGACATTTATTGGCCTTGATGGGTGTAGTTAGGGTTAAAAAGGCAAGTATAGTTGCCCAAATACTGTATTTTTTATTGGTAGCCATTCCATAACCCACATTGGTAGATCCACATTTCTCGCAAACTGTTCTATTTTCCGCTGGTTCTTCTTCACCAACAATTTCATCTGATGATTCAAAAGCCAAACTATTGTCTTCAGCTAGTAAAGCATTAATGGCCTCTACATCTCTTTCAAAAACAATGAGTTTTACACCGCCAATGGCCTGATTGTAATTTAAGGTTGCAACATTTTCATCCGCAAGGAAACAGGCAAATCCACTATCTTCCAATTTAGCTTTAATAATATTGGCCTCCATCGGATTGTAATAGGTGCTGTAAACTACTGTTCTATCATTCATAATCCAAACATAAGAATTTGTTTGACTTAAATAGTCCTCGTTTGCAACTAGGATTAGCGAGATCTGCATTTATAATGCACAAGTGTAAAATGATGGCGATCAAATCGCCTTTCTCCTTCATCCTCGTTACAAACGAGGACGATGTATAGGCCTATTTCTTCAAAAACTCCTGCCACCAATAGCCCGAATCTTTAATGCTACGTTCTTGCGTTTTAAAGTCGTTATAGATCAGCCCAAACCTTGCCGTAAAGCCCTCGGCCCATTCAAAATTATCCATTAATGTCCAGGCCATATAACCGCTTACATTTATGCCTTCCTTTTTGAGCTTTAGCAGTGCATTTAAATAAAGTTTAAAATATTCGATCCGCTCAGGGTCTTCTACCCTACCGTTGATCAATTTGTCATGATAAGCGGCACCATTTTCCGTGATTATGATATTTTTGACATTTGGGTAAGCGGCAAACTGTTTCACAATATTATAGAAACTATCAGCATTTACCTCCCATCCCATTGCGGTATGGGGCTTTTTTCTGCTCTTGGCTTTTACCTCCCAGGCCTGAATAACCGGAATAAAGGCATTATACTTAACCACCAAAGGGAAATAATTTTGAAGACCAATAAAGTCAAAATCAAATTTCATCCGTTCGTGAAGCCGCCAGGTACCATATTCGATCTGAAATTTCTCTAACACATCCCAATTGGCAGTGGGAAAACCCATGCCTTGTGTAGGTTCTACAAAAAGACGGTTCATTAGGCAATCAACACGTTTTGCAGCAAGGATATCACCATCACTATGGGTACTTGGAATTACTTCCGAGCAAGAAAAAGTAGTCCCGATATTAGCCTTGCTAATTTCTGCACGTAAAATCTTGCCACCATCTGCCTGGGCCAGTGCGGTATGTAATACCGCTGAAAAGAAATTTCCTAATCCAGTTTTCCCTGGGGCATGAACGCCTAACATATACCCCAAAGAAGTATAACCGAAAGGCTCATTCAACACAATCCAGTTTTTCACTTTATCGCCATATTCTAGCGCACAGATACTCACAAAAGCATTAAAAGCAGCGTTGATGCTAAAGCTTGTCCAGCCTCCCTCATCTTCTAAAGCCTGTGGTAAATCCCAGTGATAAAGCGTTATGTAGGGTGTTATTCCATGGGTTAAACATTCATCAATAAGATTGTGATAAAAACGGATGCCTTCCTGGTTAATCTCTCCCCTACCTGCAGGTAAAATGCGCGACCAGGCAATAGAAAACCTAAACACTTTAAAGCCCAGCAGTTTAACCAAAGCTACATCTTCAGCATACCGGTGATAAAAATCGCAAGCAGGATCTAATTTGTGATTCTTTTTTATTTTTCCATTTTTCGCAGTAAAGGTATCCCAAATGGAAGGGCCTTTACCGTACTGGGTGGCTGTACCTTCTATTTGGGCCGCAGCAGTAGCCACACCCCATAAAAAATCCGAGCCAAAATCGCTTGCATTAATCATTCGTTATCAATTAATTGCCATAAGTTGCGAGTTTAATATTAATAAATCGTTAACAATTGAAATGATTCGAAATGAAAACATTTTTTAATATTTTTACGCTATGCGCTACTCCTCATTAATTTCTTTTTTATTGGTATTATTAAGCCTCTCTGCCTTTGGAAAATTTACCCCTCCTGTTAATGATGAACTGATAAACGCCATAAATATTACTAATACAAGTGCATATTGCAGTGGCGATGCCGAATTTAATAATTTAGAAGCTACTCCGAGCAATTATAATAAAGGTTTAAACTGGCCAGCTGTTGGAAAAGATGTTTGGTTTAAGTTTACGGCATCTAAATTTGATGTAAACATTTCTGTTAGTGGAAAAATTAACACCAATAGTACAAACACTTTAATTGATCCGTTGGTTGCCTTATATTCATTTGATGCAGCAACTGGTTCTATAAGCGAGTTACCCGGCACGCTGGCCACATCAAACAATGTTAATTCTTTATACAAAGGCGCTTTAACGGTAGGACAGATTTACTATGTTAGGGTTAGCGCAGCAAATAACGTTACCGGTACCTTTAAACTTTGCATAGATAATTATTTCCCACCAATACGGCCAGGACAAGACTGCGGGACATTTTCAGTGCTGTGCACAAAAGAAACATTTACCCAGTTAAATGTAACTGGCTCGGGAGCAAATAATCACGAATCGGCCGGAACCTGCCTAGGTACAGAATCTAACTCTGCCTGGTATATGTTTAAGGCCTCTGCACCCGGCGACTTTACTTTTGTAATCACACCTACTGTAACCACAAACGACATTGACTGGATTTTTTATGATTTAGGCGTGAACGGGGATTGTAGTATGGTGAATGCTTCAAATGCAATCAGATGCGCATCAGGAAGTGGTGTAACCTGTAGCCCCACATATTATAAAACTGGCCTGAGTATGACGGAAACTGATTTGACAGAGTCGGCGGGTTGTCCACCTGGTCAAAATGGCTTTGTAAAATACGTAGACCTGCAACAGGATCATGTTTACGCATTACTTATAGATAATTATTCAGGAGGAAATAATGGCTTTACGCTAGAATTCGGTGGTACGGCTGATTTTGCAGGTCCAACAGCCGAAATTGATGTTAAGAAACTAAATCCATGTACCGATAGCCAAGCGTATATTTTCGAAAGCAGAGCACAGAATTTCGCTGCTTTAAAATGGTCTTTTGGTGAAGGTGCAAGCTTGGTTTCGGCCACAACAGCCGGGCCGTTTACCGTAACATACAACACGCCTGGAGAGAAAGTTGTGGTTTTAGAAGCAAAAGGCACAAACGGGTGCAATGTTGTAACTACACAAACTTTTATTGTAGCAAACACACCTGAAAAACCTGCTATAATGGCTTCAAATGTTAATTTATGTCAGGGAGATGTATTAAAATTATCAACTCCTTTTTTAAACTTAGCAAACTACCACTGGTCAGGGCCAAACGGTTTTATTTCAACAAAACAAAACCCCGAAATCCAGGTAAGCGGAGCAGAAATAGTTGGCACATATAAGCTTTATGTTCAGGTTGGAGACTGTGTTAGTGAGGTAAATTCCGTCGATATTCTATCGGTTGATTTGAAACCTGAAGCAATGTTTTCGATTGAGGTTAATAATAAATGCGAAGCAAACCAGTCCTTTTCGTTTATCAATACTTCTAAAAATTACACGAAGCTCACCTGGGATTTTGGTCCAGGCGTAAAAAGCCAGGTTGCAATTAATAACGACAGTAAAATATTAACCTTCACTGAGACAGGGCTTAAAACAATCAGGCTGACAGTTGAAACCAATAATGGTTGTGTTTCTACTTTTACAAAAGATATTTTGGTAGAATTGAAGCCAGAAAAACCAGAAATTAGTATCAATCAGGCATTGTTTTGTTTAAAAGACATCATAAAATTAGCTGTACCCGCACAAGAAGGTATTACTTATGCATGGAGCGGGCCAAACAATTATAACGCGACCACAAATGCCATTGAAATTCCGGTAACAAACCTTAATCTGGCAGGACAGTATCAGGTTGTGTTAACATCAGGCTCTTGTAGCTCCGAACCAGCAATTATCGTTATTCCGGCCATTGCCAGAATTCCTGTAGCTAAATTTTATACCGAACCTACCTTCGACGTTAAGTTTTCTGCTCCGGCCCCCATTACATTTACGAATACGTCGCTTTATGGAGATTTTTACGAATGGGATTTTGGCGATGGAATTACTTCTTCAGACCAAAACCCCACCCATATTTATCAAACCGATGGATTATTCAGAATTACTTTAACTGCATTTTCTAAAAACGGCTGCGCAAATTCAATCACCCAAGGCGATCTGATCATCAAAAAAAATGCATCTACATTTGTTCCAAATGCATTCTCGCCAAACGGCGATGGAATCAATGATGAATTGGTTGTTGGTGTAACAAACCTTGGGAAATATAGCATCCACATTTATAACCGACTGGGTACCCAGGTTTTCTTTACCAATAACATATTTGAAAACTGGGACGGTACTTTTAAAGGCAACGAACTCCCTGTTGGCGTATATTATTACGTTATATTGGGCACTAACTTATCAAATAAAAATGTCAAATATTCAGGTTCAATAACCCTTCTCAGATAGTTTAGTAATGCGTCATGTTATAAACCTTAAGGTGCTTTAAATACTGTAGTATCTTGAGCAACTTTAGGTACAGTGTAATTTCCGGTATCTAAATTTACTTTAGGCAATATTTTTTTAATACCTGCTAAATCGGTTTTAGTAATTCCAGTATGGTACACATACAGAAATTTTAAATTTTTTAGTTTCTTTAATTGATTAATCCCTTTTACAGTAATTTTTGTCCCGACCAAACTCAATGATTGTAACTGATCTAAATCTTTCAGCGATGCTTCCCTGCATCGGTAAACTTTTTCAATACTTTATTATCAACTGCCGAAATTTCTTCAGTTGGAATATCACTGGCTTTGATTTGCCCGGCCCCACTTTCGCCTTTTTGCAGGCTGGCTAAAATTGTTTTTATATTTTCTGGTTGAGGAAGATCTTTAAATTTCTTTTTAAAATCGGCGCCATTATCAATCCACCATTTTAATAAGGCAATCTCATTGTTAGTAAGTTGAGGCTTTTCTTTAGGCGCCATGTGGTCTTCATCATTCAATGGCAATAAAATCCGCTTCATCAGCTCACTATCATCAGCTTTACCCTTTACCAGGGTGTGTCCATCTTCTCCACCTTTTAAAATATATGCTTCTTGATCTAACCTAAGCTTGCCTTTCTGCTTTTCGCTGCCATGGCAACTATAACACCTATTTTGAAAGAGTGGTTGAATAGCATTTTGGTAAACAAAGGCTTCCTGAACATTGGGAATTGGTGGTATGGCTGCACCACCTTTTGTACTGCCCGATTTTAACGGTGCGGTTAAATAATCAGAACCATGGGTTAAAGAACCGCCTAAATGCCCCGTAATTGAAATGAGCACGATGAGAACCACCGCTATTGTACCTAGTATGGCATTTGATTTAACCTTTTGGTAAATAATCCACAATATAAAAGATAAAACAGCAACACTGATTCCCATCCATTGGTGATTACTCACGAGTTTCCCGTCATAATCGCCGCCATTGGCCAATAAATAACCAGTAATGCAAGATACTACAGCACTTAACGCACCCAGAAGCAGCATAATAGGAATGGCTGGTTTTAGGTTGATAAACTTTGCAGCAAATGATAAGAGAATACATATACAGCCAAGTAACAAAATTCCGATAGGAAGGTGGACAAAAACTGGGTGAAAGCGGCCGAAAAACTCTAACATCTTATTGATATCTCTTTCTTAATAAATTCATCATGTAAACATTTATTGCCCATTGATCGGCAAGGGGTTGGCGCGTGTAAGGCAAGGTAGGCATATAATCAGCCGGGCCAAATTCGGTAAGAATGGTTATACGCTCGCCGTTTTTCTTTTTGCGTGCTATAATTTTATCCCACCAGGCCAGGTGTGCTTCTACCACTTTTGCCCATTCTGGTGCCCGTGGATCATTTACCTGTGGTCCTTCGGGGTGCCCAACCCGCGAGTGGATATGTTCTGCCTTTTCTAAAATAAAATCGATGGTCTGTTTCTGGTCAGATAATAAACTTTCGTGCACATTGCACCAATGCGAAATATCTAAGGTGAATTTCAATTCTGGATTTTTCTCAGCAAAATTTTTGGCAATATGTGCAGCAAACATCATACGGCTACGATGCGTTTCGTGATAAACGGGTATGCCCGACGATTTGCTCTTGGCCGTTGCGTAATCGATAATCTGTTTATTTTCTTCGTAAGTGAAATAATCTTTTCCCGAATGGCAATTGATGTAAACAGGTTTTTGATAAGTATTGGCACAAATAGCATCTAAACTTTTTTTGAAAGAAGCTAAGTGCTCAGTTATGTTCGACTGCGATCCGGCGCATAAAAATCCGATTTCCAGTTTATATTTCTTAACCGCATCAAAAAGTTCTTTTACCGCTTTGTCCTCACCAGGCCACCATACTTCAATGCCTTCATATCCTTCTTTTTTGGCTGCTGCGCAAAACTCATCTCTTGTGCCTCCAAAACCCCAATCGGTTTGCATAAATAATAGTTCGTAGCCAGCTTTTGCTTTTATATTTTTAAGTTCGTTGGCACTCATGTTTTGGACGGGGGCCAAAATTGATGCTGCCGTTACAACAGCTGTATTTTGTAAGAATTTCCTTCTGGTTTGGTTCATTGGTTCACTTGTTGTTGGTTCATTTGTAGATTGGGCATTAGTTTATTGGTAATTGCCAATTGAAAATTGGTCATTGGGTTAGTCGGTTAATAGACTGTGAACTCAGGACTTCSGACTCCTGAGTTAAGCTACAATCTCTGATATCACCTTACCTGCCACATCGGTTAACCTAAATGGCCGTCCCTGGAAAGGATAGGTAAATTGTTCGTGATCGAAGCCCAACTGGTTTAAAATAGTGGCTTGAATATCAAAAGCATCAACTTTTCCGCTTACGGCACTATAGCCAATTTCATCTGTTTCGCCGTGTGTAAATCCTTTTTTCACACCTCCGCCGGCCATCCATATGGTAAATGCTTCTGTATGGTGATCTCTACCTTTAAATGGATTTTGAATACCATTTCTGTTCTCCATCATTGGCGTACGCCCGAATTCACCGCCCCAAACAACCAGGGTTTCTTCTAATAAACCGCGTTGTTTCAAATCGAGTAATAAAGCTGTAATTGGCCTGTCAATGGTTCTGCATTTATTCTTCAGTCCGATGTTAAGTGAGTTGTTTGGATTATCGCCGTGCGCATCCCATCCCCAGTCGAATAACTGCACATAACGTACCCCTTTTTCTACCAGTTTACGGGCAAGTAACACATTATTGGCAAAACAAGCTTTACCTGGTTGTGTACCATACATTTCGTGGATGTAGGCTGGTTCATCATTGATGTTCATCACCTCTGGTGCCGATATCTGCATGCGGTAAGCCATTTCATACTGTGCTATCCGCGATAAAATTTCAGGATCGTTATACTCTTGATATTGCTGCTCGTTAGCTTTATTAATGGCTTCGATAGACGCTTTTCTCAAGTCCCGGTTCATTCCATCCGGATCTTTTATAAACAGTACCGGATCTCCCTCACTTCTACATTGTACACCCTGATAAACGGAGGGCAAGAAACCACTTCCCCAAACACTTTTTCCCGCATCGGGGAAACTACCGCCACTGGTAAGCACTACATATCCCGGTAAATTCTGGTTTTCTGATCCTAAACCGTAGGTTACCCAGCTGCCCATACTTGGCCTGCCCAATCGCGGTGAACCTGTATGTACCAACAACTGCGCCGGAGCATGGTTAAATTGATCTGTTTTTACAGCTTTCAAAAAGCTTACCTCATCTACCATGGTAGAAAAGTGTGGTAAATTATCACTCACCAAAGCTCCTGACTGGCCATATTTGGCAAAATTAGCCTGTGGGCCCAACATTTTAGGTACCCCGGTTATAAAAGCAAATTTTTTCCCGGCAAGTAATGATGGAGGGCAATCCTGGCCGTCCATTTTCATTAGCTCTGGTTTAAAATCAAACAATTCTAATTGAGATGGAGCACCTGCCATGTGCAAATAAATTACACTTCGGGCCTTACCTACAAGTGGTGGCGATTTTGGCAATAATGGGTGTGCAGGATCGTAAGCAATCTTTGTTTGTGGACTCGAAAAAAGATTACCACAGCTACCCAATAACGAACCCATTGCCAAAGCACCCAAACCCATCGCACTTTCTTTTAAAAAATGGCGCCGCGAGTTTAGGCGTGCATTTGCTTCATGTGCTTCTTTAATTAACCTATGTGCGTTTAATTCGTCTCTTGTCATAACCGATCAAATCAATTTTTGGTAACCACTTCATCCAGGTTAAGCATTGCATTGGCTACTAGCACCATAGCTGCTTCTTCTGGCTTAAATTTCTTTTGTTTATCGCCCATAAATGCCGATACACTTGCCGAGTTTTTGCTAAACTCGCCAAAAGCCTTGGCATACAGGCCTTCGAATACTTTTAACCTATTTTGAGGGATCGTTTTATATAAGATCAATTCATAGCCCTTGGCAATTTTAGATTTGCTGGTGCTTCCTCCTACTTTTTCCATGCGTAGCGCCAGTTTTCTTGCCAAATCGATATAAACACTATCATTTAAGGTAACCAGGGCCTGTAATGGGGTATTGGTTCGGATACGGCGCGGACTACAAACCACTCTCGATGCTCCATCAAAGGCAATAGCTGATGGATATGGGGCTGTTCTTTTCCAATAAGTATAAATTCCCCTGCGGTATTGTTCTTCCCCACCACTTAGCACCCATTTAGCACCACTATAAGGCGAAAACCAAATTCCTTCAGGTTGCCAGGGCATTACCGGTGGTCCGTACATTTTATTACTTAATACCCCGCAAACGGCAAGACTCTGATCTCTGATTTGCTCAGCACTTAACCTGATCCGCGAACCCCTGGCGTAAAACTTATTAAACAGATCTTTTTCTTTCAGTTCTTCGGTTACCTTACTATCTTGTCTGTAAGTTGCCATCATCACCAGTTCCTTCAACATTTTTTTAACACTCCAGTTGTATTTGTACATAAACTGATAAGCCATAAAATCTAAAAGTTCCTGATGGGTAGGCGCCATTCCCTGGGTGCCCATGTCTTCTAAAGTTTCTACCAAACCAGCTCCGTATAACTGCTCCCATAGTCTGTTCACCATTGTTCTCGATACAAGAGGATTTCTTTTATCGGTAAGCCACATGGCTAAACCCATCCGGTTATTAGGTGCATTTTTAGGCATAGCAAAAGCCAAAGAATTAGGTACACCAACTTTAACTTCTTTGCCTTTCGAAGTCCATGCACCACGCTCAAACACATAGTTTTTGCGCTGCATGCTCAATGGATTTTCGACCATAATCGGCGTTGTTGGCACCTTTGCATTCATTAAATCAGTAAATCTTTTTTTATTGGCCACATACTCAGGCTTGCCTTTTCCGGGAAACTGTTTGGTAAAATAAAACCAATCGAAATACACCATAAATTCGTCAGGATTTTTTACCGAAGGATTGGTATACTTTAAATACACATCCTTTATCCCACTTTGCTTTGCAAAATCTACTTCTACATTTTCATAACCTTTAGTTTGGGCCAGTTTCCACGATTTTACAACAGGGCCGTTTGGTGAGCCTAAATGTAAACTCATTGTACCACCAGGTTTACTGCAGTTGTAGCGGAAAATCAATTGGTCAACATTTTCAAGGTTTACAGATTTTAACCTTGCAGATGAGCTATTTTTAAAATAAAGTGCAATGTTATGATTACCGATTACTGAATTCACCAATTCATCGGCCGTTGTAGAGTTTATTGCCGGCTGACCCGTTTTTAAGAATAAATCAACTTCGGCAGCTCTTTCTTTACCCGCAACAGCTTTAACCCAGCTGGTTAAATGATTGAGCTCGTTTTTAAGGCTATCATTAAAATCTTTAAGTAATGGGTATTCTGCAGAAACGTCTTCATCCCTTGTATTATTAAAATACGACATGAATTTATAATACTCATCATGTTTAAAAGGATCGTATGGGTGGCTATGGCATTGTACACAAGAGAAAGTTGTACTCATTAACCCTTCCCAGGTGGCATTTACAC
>NZ_JBFTRT010000247.1:0-10636 GCF_056399685.1 Pedobacter sp. 01N416 | reverse complement strand
GGTCGAAGCGGGCTCTTATTATCTGCCAGAAAATAATAATATTTTTCAGCTGGGTTGGGGGAGCGGACTGATGACTACCTATCCCATGCTGGCTTTGAATGAGACTAAGGAACGCGAAAGAGTGATGGCCGAACTGGATTTTGTGGTAACTAAACTCCAGGGGAAAAGCGGATACTTTTTTGGAGGGATCAAGGCAACAGGTGAGCTTATCCCTGAAAAAATGTCGCCAAACTTTAAACCTGTACAAGCTATGGTGCGAAAGAATGCAGATGCACTGCTCTGGCTAACCAAACACTTGTTATTGTTAAAGGCACAGGGTTATGGCACCAGCATTAAGCCTGAATGGGAAAACGCCGCAAGAAAGCTGGCTGCTGCTTTTGTCCGTACCTGGAAAAAGGATGGTGAATTTGGGCAGTACATTGTTCCCGAAACCGGAGAAATTGCTGTATATAATTCAACTGGAGGAGCAATCGTGCCTGCAGGTTTAGCTATGGCCTCCGATTATTTTAAGGAAAAAGAATGGATGGAGGTTGCCGCCAATGCTGCAAAATTTTATTACAAAAGAGATATAGAAAAACAGGGATTAACCGGTGGTCATTGCGGCGACATATCACAGGATGCAGATGCTGAATCTACATTTGGGTTTTTAGAATCATTAATGGCCCTGTACTATTATACCGGACAAAAGGAATGGTTGGACCGGGCAGAGGTTCAGGCGGCACTAGGAGCATCATGGGTATTTTCTTACGATCCGGTTTTTCCACCAAAAAGTGCGATAGGAGGTTTAAAGAGTAATATGGCTGGTGCCATTTGGGCAAGTATTCAAAACAAACATGCAGCCCCAGGCATCTGTACAGCCTCTGGCGATTATATCTTCAAGTTATTCAGGGCAACAGGAAATGTGCTGTATGCCGACCTGATCAGGGATATTCAGCATGCCCACGCCGAGGCAATAAATATGCCCGGACATATCACAACCAATTACCTGATCGGTTCTTCCATGGAAAGGATTCAATTGAGCGATGCGGAAGGAAAGGGTAGTATTGGTAACTTTATACAAACACGTAATTCCTGGACCGAAACAAATGGTATGCTGATGGCCCTCGAAATACCGGGAATTTATCTGAATGTGGATACGAAGAAATTGTACGTTTTTGATCATGTTAATGCCCAGCTCCTGTCTGGTGATGGTTCCGGGATGATTTTAAAGCTCCAAAATTCTACCCAATATGACGCCGATGTATCGGTTATGGCAGAAACAGAAAAAGAGAAATTAAAGCCGATGGGCTATACCGCATTTTTAGGCTGGCCTAAAGTTAAGGTTAAAGCAGGCGAAACCATTCAGGTAAAAATTAGCCCTTCAAACGGCATTACAGTTTTATAGGTAACATATTATCGTCAATAAATTAAATAATGACAGGCTCAGTAATAGACAATGTAATTTTGGGAACTGCTGCCTTGGGCGGGATCTGGGGGAAGATTCGACCTGAGGAATCGGCTGTAACCATTTTTTCAGCACTCGAACAAGGCATTCAAGCCATAGATACGGCACCGGCATATGGCGATGCTGAAGATATATTGGGGCAGGTGCTCCGCCTATGGGAAGGTAAGCGCCCACAGATCAGCACCAAAGTTGGGCGTAAGAAATGTTATGCTGTTGACGATGGTGACTATGATTTTAGCCCTGAAGGGATGTTGAGAAGTGTAGAAAATAGCTTAGAAACACTTGGAATCCCTACTATCGATATTCTTTTTCTTCATGATCCAGATGCTATTATTCAGTCCGATATAGAAGAAGTTTTAAAGCAATTGGAATACTTTAAGCATATGGGTTATGCAAAAAAAATTGGCTTAGGTGGAAATCCGCCGCAATGGCTAGAACCCTATCTTCAATCAGATCTCTTCGAGGTAATTATGGGCTTTAACCAGCTTAATGCCTGCAAAATTGAAGCTTTGGATACGATCATTCCTTTTTGCGCCCAAAACAATAAGGCATATTATGCGGCAAGCCCTTTGAATATGGGGCTGCTCGGGGCTAAATTTTCTGAATTTACAGCCTCTTMACCGTATTGGCTTGATTTGGATAGTGTAGCACAGGCTAAAAAGATAAATACAATTGCCGAGAAGTACCATATGCCGCTCCATGAATTGGCCCACCGATTTCTTTTTACAATTGATGGGGAGTTTAAAGTGGTTATGGGCGCAACAGATAAAAAACAGTTAACAGATACAATTAAGGCAATAGAGAAAGGTCGATTGTCTCCAGAAGTATATGCTGAGGTACTTAAAACGCTAAATCAACGATAGATGTATAATATAGACAACGAGATTTTTGATATAAAAAAGATTCGGATAAGGGTTTTAGAAAAGGTTAAGGCCATAACTCCGTTTCAGGATGCTACTATGGGCCCCTTCCCGCACTATTCGATATCCATTATTACCATTGAGGATGCAGACGGAAATATTGGAGAGGCGCCCATATACAACAGCTATACCAATATACTGGAGACATGCCTGTTTCCCATATTATTCCATAGTAAAGGTATGCCTTATCAGGAATTCTATCCAAAATTATACTGGTCTATCCGGAATGAAGGATTTAAGGGAGCCGCCTCGGCCTTACTCGGCCAAATTGATATGGCATTGTACGATTTAGCTGCCAGACGCAAAAAAGTTCCCTTACATCAATACATAGGAGCTCTTCGCAGCGATGTGAAAATGTATGGAAGCGGTGGCGGAACAAATTATAGCCTGAAAGAATTAGAAACAGAAGCTGGCCTATTTATAGATGCGGGGGTTGATTGTTACAAAATGAAGGTGGGAAAGGATTTTGGGAAGAAGTTGAATGAAGATATAGAACGGGTAAAATTTGTAAAAAACCTCCTTGGGCCTAAAATTAAGCTTGCTGTAGATGCCAATCAGATTTGGTCTTGTGGCCAGGTATTTACATTTATCGATGCTGTTGGAGAAGAAAATATTCATTGGCTGGAAGAACCGATCCATTCGGCCGCTTACGATCAGATTGAGTTGCTCTGTGGTAAAACCGCTCTTACCATAGCTTATGGGGAATCAGAAAGAACCTCGAAAATTTTCAGGACACTGGTAAATAGCGGAGTGAAACATTTGCAGCCTGTTCCCACGCAGTTGGGAGGTATTAAAGAATGGTTAGAAATAAGAGATCTTTGCGAAACGGAAAAACTACAGTTTTCTTCAGGAGGATATTCGCTGTATTCAACCTTCTTAATGACCACCGCGAACAACAATGCCATGATCGAATACCTGTATGCTATTATGTACGGACTGGAAAAATATTTTCTGGTTAAACCGCAATGGAAGAACGGCAGATTTTTTCTCCCTGAAATAGAAGGACTGCCCGTAAGGATTGATTGGGAATATTGTAAAAAAGAAAATAAGATCATCCGGGAGCAGTTATGGGAACAACAAGATGTTCCGAAATATGCCCCCGTAGTATCCATGTAAAAAAAGAACCAGAAGTGAGTTTATCATTCAACTATATAGATTATTTAATTTTGGGCCTTTACGCCCTTGTCTTGTTCTTTGTTGGCTTCCGTTTTAGTAAAAAGGAAAAAAATGATGAGGATATTTTTTTAGGAGGACGAAGCCTGAAATGGTGGCAGATCGGCTTTTCTATGTTTAGTGCAAATGCCGGCCCGATGATGTTGATCGGTTTTGCTGGCATTGGTTTTTCACATGGCATTGTGGGCAGTAATTTCGAATTATTGGCCTGGATATTTTTAATGTTATTATCCATGGTTTTTCTGCCCTATTACCTTAAAGCCAAAATATCAACTATCCCACAGTTTTTAAAGATCCGTTTCGGTAACCGGTCTTATAATTTTCTGGTCATCTACAGCCTGATTTCGATATTGGTGGTATGGCTTGGAAGCGCCCTTTATGCCGGAGGCCTGCTCATTTCAGGGGTGTTTGATTGTTCGTTATTTACCGCAATTATCATAATTGCATTTGTGGCAACAAGTTTTACCGCTATTGGTGGTTTGAAGGCTGTGGTACGTACAGGTATTTTTCAATCTATCATTATTATTATATCCTCTATCGTACTTACCWTTTTGGGCTTTCAGAAAATTGGAAGCATAGATGCTTTGGTTAACCAGACACCAGAATCTTATTGGAAACTTTTTCTGCCGGCATCACACCCGGAATACTCATGGGTGTCGATTGTTTTAGGTTATCCGGTTGTTGCAATTTACTATTGGTGTGCAGATCAGACTATTGTGCAAAAGATGTTGGCCGCGAAAAATTTAAAAGAAGGACAATACGGAGCTTTGTTTATTGGCACGCTTAAAATAATAATGCCAATCATATTTATACTTCCAGGTGTAATGTGTTATGTTTTATTTAAAGATACGGCACAGCCTGATACGGCTTATATTACCATGATTAAAAGGCTGATGCCGCATGGTCTGCTCGGCTTAAGCATTGCCGCATTGATTGCAGCCTTGATAGATACGGTATCTTCGAGTTTAAATGCCTTCTGTACCGTTTTTACTTTGGATGTTGTTCCGCAGTTTAAACCACTTACTCAGAAACAACAGATAAAAATGGGCAAATGGATTACCATTGTGGCTGCAATTGCCGGGGTTGGTATTGCAATGCTTTTTTCTTATTCGGGCAAAAACTTTTTCGAATTAAGCCAGGGCCTTGTTTCCATCCTTTCGCCACCATTGGCAGTAGTTTTTCTGGCCGGAATCATCTGGAAGCGTGTAAACAGCATTTCAGTAGAAACGGTGCTTTATGGCGGAGGTTTCCTCTGTTTAGTGCTAGGTACCTGTCACGTATTAAATTATCCATACAAAGGCTATTGGCCACATTTTTTGCTATTATCATTTTATATATTTATGGCGTTAAGTGTTGCCATTGTAGTGTTAACATTAATTRCAAAACCACCGGTGGTACAGGTGCAGCCATCACTTCTCGAAACTAAAACTCAGGTAGCCGACAGCTCAAAACCAATATGGTTAAGGTGGCTCTGCCTGGCGGTGATCATGATTTTTATTTATTTACTTTTCAACTAAATCAAAATGAAAAATGTATTCCTTCTGCTTATATACGTAATTTTTGGATGTGCCTTTTTAGGCTGCTCTTATCCGGGTCATGAAGGTAAAGAGGTTGAATATGCCGAAAAAGTATTTGTGGTGAACACGGTTGATAATCAAAAAAAACTGCAGGAATATTTGAAATACCACAAGAATATATGGCCGGAGGTAGAGGGGGGATTTAAAAAAGCTGGATTTAAAAGCATTAGCCTATACCGTTTTAACGACCTTATTGTGATGCGGGTTACCTTTCCAAAAGGTGCCGATCTAAATAAAATGAGCCAGTTGTCTGAATCTTTTAGTCCCCGCTGTGCTGAATGGAATAAATTAATGAATAACTATCAGAAGGGCGTTAACGGCACTTCACCAGGGCAGAAATGGGTTGAGGTTATTCCTTTTTATAAGTTCAGCAACTAATAACCTTAGTTCGATTATATTTACACATTGTGATCAATTTTTGGATTCATTTCCCTAACGCGATCGTCATGATGTTGTATCATAAAGGCGATTTCGCCTCAGACGTTGTCATGTTGAGCTTGTCGAAACACTTTAAAGCGTATTTAACAGGTCCTTCGACAAGCTCAGGATGACAAATCTATATTTATGATACAACCTCATCCTTCCTGCTAGATAGACCCTGAAATAAATTACCTTGGGTGAGCTCGCTTAAGGCTCGGTTTACTGCGTAGCTTTCCGCTGCGCTACAGGTCAGGGTGACGGCAGTGAGTTGAAAATATCTACAGAAGTATTTAAAGGGCATGTTATTAATTGAGTTCAGGTTAATAAATTAAGCGCTGATTTTATACTGTTTGATAAATTCCCTTGGCGATAAGCCTTTTACATCCTTAAAATGTTTGTTGAAATTGGAAATGTTATTATAACCACTTTGATAACAGGTTTCCGTTACATTATAATTGCCTTCCATTAACAATTTGGCTGCGTGCCCAACCCTTATTTCTTTAATAAACTCTACTAGGGTGCGGTTGGTTTTTTGTTTAAAGAACCTGCAGAAGGCACCTGTAGACATGGGTACAATATCGGCCACATCGTTCAATGATATGTCTTGTTTAAAATTTTTAAATATATAATCGAATACACGGTTAATTTTGTTTGCCTCGTTCGAAGTTTCGACAATACTAAATGAAGGCGAAGAGAGTGTTTTATAGGAGTCAGATCCAGCAAGCACATCTAAAAGCTGCAGCATTAAGCCCGCACGGTAAAGGCCTGTTTCAGATAACATTTGGTTCAGGATTGTTTTGACTCTCCCAATCGTTGCTCCGGTAAATAAAATGCCTTTTGCCGCATTTTTGAAAAGTTCGTTCAAACCGGCTGCCTCGGGCTTGGTTAATAGCTCCTTTCCCAGAAAATCAGGGAAAAAATGCAAAACAATCACCTTGGGTTCAGCATTAGGATTAATGGTACTATAATATTGCCAGCAATGTGGCAGATAACTTCCCAAAAGAACGAGTTCTGTTCCACTAAAGTCTTCAATATTGTCGCCTACAAAACGTTTTCCACAGCAATTTTCAATCAGGGCGATTTCAAAATTAACATGTGATTTTAATGAGGCATATTTTTTTATTTCCAGTATTTCCGAACGTACCGTAAAGGATTGATCGGGTGGAAAGGTGAAGTTCTCATAAATATACTGCATGCTGGTTAGTTGTTTTTTGGTTGACCGAGGGCGTTTGGTCTATATAAATATAACCTAATTTATTCACGAAAATAAGCAAATGCAAAAAAAACATCACAAATAATCAAATTAAAGGTAGTTGCACCAGGATGTATATGGGTTTACCACAATATGAGTTAGCTCTGGTCAGAGATAAAAGCCGGAGGTTTTAAGAGTTGGTTTATCTTCAGTACTGGTTCTTTGTAGCAACTTTAAGGAAAAATAAATAAACCATCCCGGTGGCCGTTTTGGCAAATGCGGCAGGATGAATACGTCCTGCTTACATTTTGTTAACTGATAAATAAGCTTACCGAACTTCAGGGAACGTCTACTTCTTCCTTTACTTAACCCCCTAATGATGAAAAGAGCAAGATATATATATAAGCCCGACGAGAAAATAGAAGAAAATGTTATGTCTTCGGGAATAAGGATCAATAGGGATTTGTCGATCGACGAATTTGAATCCTTAACAGAAGGACAACTGGTATTAGATGAAAGCGGTATGTCTGCAATTCTCCTGAATGTAGAGATTGTAAGTCATTTAACTGAAAAGCATATTTACCTCAAACTTTCCTCTTGCCCCAAAACAATTCTCATTATCAAATAGTAAGTTAGTGAATGCAGGGTGTCCAGTCTGGAATGATGATGAAAAGCAATGACCAAATAACAGTAGCTTTGGGTAAATAAATTGAATAATGAAGGTATTAAGCCCTGTTTTTTTATTAATAATATGCTCCCTGAGCGCGTGGTCTCAGAACATTTGGACAAAACCACCTGGCCGTACACCTAGTGATGTTTCAATCGATGCACCGCTAATGGGTAACGGTGATGTAACGATGAGCGTTGGTTTTAAAGAGGGCCGTTTAAGGTATTACCTTTCAAAGAACGATTTCTGGCGTTTAAAATCAAAAGGCGATGGACTTTCAGGGCCACGTGTGATTGGTTTTCTGGATATTAAAACCGAAGGTTTTACGGATGATAACTTTTCAGCAGGACAGTCGCTCAAAAACGGCGTTACTTCCTGTTTGTTAAAAAAAGACAAGCAAAGCTTAACAGCACGGTCGTGGGTATCGGCAACCGAAAATCTGATCTTTATAGAATTAAGTACAYCTGAAGAACCAGCTAAGGTATCTGTTCGCCTGAATGCTCCTGAAAACCCTCAAGCAAAACTGAAAACAGGCGAAACCAACAATGTTTATTGGCTTACACGCTCATTTAAAGATAGCGTTGATATTAAGACCGAAGTGTCTGTGGCCTTAAAAACAATCAATCACAGGGATAGTATTATCCTCTTGCAGCCAGGACAGAAAATAATAGTAGCACTTGCTATTGAAAGCAGATTTAAAAAACAGCACCCTTTAGGTGATGTTCTGAACAGGATAACTAAACTGGATGAAAACTCGGTTAAATCGGTATGGGATAAACACAATACATGGTGGGAGCGCTATTGGGAAAAATCAAATATCACCGTTGAAGATACTGTATTGATGAAAGCTTATCATCAGGGTTTGTATACCATGGCTGCCTGCAGCCGGGACCTGACATTCCCGCCAGGGATATTCGGTTTCACCACCACAGATAAACCTAGATGGAACGGCGATTATCATTTAAATTATAATTTTCAGGCTCCTTTTTATGCACTGTATTCAGCCAACCGTTTGGCGCAGGGCGAGCCGCATGATGCACCGCTTATTGATTTTATAGCCAGAGGGAAATGGTATGCAAAAAATATCAGTAACGCCCGCGGGATTTTGTTTCCCGTCGGTATCGGACCACTGGGCATTGAAGTTACCAAAGATTTTCCTTCAAAAGGTTACCTGCAGCATGGAGATATTGAGCAAGGCGGACTGTTTTTTGGTCAACGTTCAAACGCGGCCTATGGACTGCTTAACATGGCACAACAATGGCGCTGCACCTATGATGAAAAATACGGTAAAAAAATATATCCATATGCACTAGCCATTGTAGATTTTTGGGAGGATTACCTGAAACTTGAAAATGGCAGGTATGTTATTTATGGCGATGCCATCCATGAAGGATCAGGACATGATAAAAACCCGATTTTGTCGTTAGGACTCGTTCGAAATGCGTTTGAGCTGATTATGGATTTAAGTACTTCATTAAAAATAGACGCAGGCAGGCATGAAAAATGGAAGGATATTTTAGCACGGCTGAGCGACTTCCCTACACAGTTGCGCAACGGCAAAAAAGTATTCCGTTATACAGAGCAGGGAGTAGACTGGTGGCCTGACAACGGCTTGGGTATACAGCATATTTATCCCTCAAATGCGATTAATCTGGATAGCAACCCTGAAATGCTAACTGTTGCCAACAATACCATTGATGAGATGAAACGCTGGCAGGATATGAATACCAGCAGTAGTTTTTTTATGGCGGCAATCCGGATCGGATACGATCCTGTTGTTGTTTTAAATGAATTGCACAAATATGCGCAGCATACTTATCCCAACGGTTTCCAGTTAAATAATCCACACGGGATTGAAAACAGCTGTACCGTGGCCAATGCGCTTAACGAAATGCTTTGCATGAGTGCAGGCAATGTAATCCGTTTATTCAATGGTTTACCAAAAGGCCAGAATGCGAGTTTCGAGAATATCAGGACGTGGGGCGCTTTTCTGGTTTCTGCTAATCGCAAAAATGAAACCATTTCCAATGTTAACATCGTTAGTGAAAAAGGGAAAACCTGTGTATTGGTCAACCCATGGCCAAACAGGAAAGTACTCGTGATCAGAAACGGAAAAAAATCGGAGCGCTTGCAAGGGGATAAGATCTCGTTCAAGACTAAAATAAACGAAGTGATACAATTACAGGTATTATAAACCTGAGTTCGATTATTAAATCTCACTTTGTAACGTTTTAATCAAGTTTTCTGTTAAGTCGGTCGTCACCCTGAATTTATTTCAGGGTCTTTCCTGCCAAAAAAGATGCTGAAACAAGTTCAGCATGACGATAAGATTAGGAATAAACCTTGTCTGATAGTTATTTTTACAATTTAATAATCGAACTCAGGTTATAAAGTATTCAGGATAGAAGCTTCGTAAAGATTTTCCTGAAGGAGCTTCTTTCTATTCCATTAATGTGCCATAAGGCTTGCTTATCATATTCAAAGCCAATGAAAAAAATATTTTAAGTAGTTTAATTTTTTTTATTGAAATATGGTGAAATATTATAATTTTGTAATATGTATGAACATATGAACAAAATATCTCAGTTGGATCATGATAGTAAAATACCCCTGCATTTTCAGGCAGAGGAGCAATTGAGAAAATTAATTCAGCTTCCTGAGTTTGCTAATGGAGAACTATTTCCAAAAGAAACGGATTTGGCCATGCGATGGGGAATATCGAGAAATACACTTCGGCAGGCCATTAATAATCTGGTAAACGAAGGTTTACTGGAGCGGAAAAAGAGAGTTGGAACAAGGGTTACGCAAGGAAAAATAACCACTAACCTCACCAACTGGATGAGTTTTACGCATGAAATGGAAGATATGGGATTGATTTTTAAAAATCTCGTACTCGATGTGCAGAAAAAAAAGGCTAGCGAAGAAGTATCAAAATATCTGCAGATAGAGGTCGATACCGATGTAATCTGCCTTAAACGTATCCGCAGTATTGATGATGGTCCCATGGTCTGTTTCGAATCATATTTTCATCCCCGTATCGGGCTTTCTAAAGATGAAGACTTTAAAAAGCCTTTATACGATTTGCTGGATATGGACCACAATATTGTTCCAATGTACTCACAGGAAGAAATAAAAGCGATAGCAGCTACAGAAGAAATAGCCGGTTTGCTTGGAATAAAAAAAGGGTTACCTGTGTTGGAAAGAAAAAGATTGGTGCTCGATGCAGGCAGAAAACCCATAGAG
>NZ_JBFTRT010000246.1:0-6989 GCF_056399685.1 Pedobacter sp. 01N416 | reverse complement strand
ACGTTATGATCCTGAATTTTACCTTGCTGTGTAGCCTCGTCTACCCAATCGATAGTAGTACCTGCATTGTAAGCAGGAAGTTCCCCGATATTTGGAACCGGTCTGGTTTGGGTTTGATTGGTTTGTTTAAGAAAATCAGCATATTTCTGCAGATATTCTGCTCCACTCCGGGGTTCTAAAATATGGGCCATATTATCAATCCCCACATAACCGTTATAACGAATTACGGGTTTACCAGTTGTTCCCCTTTTCGTGGTAACTAAAATTACGCCATTTGAACCATTTGTACCATAAATAGCTGTGGCGCTCGCATCTTTCAAAATCTCTACCGATGCAATATCGTTGGGGTTAATATCGTTTAACGAACCACCTGTTTTAGTTAACGGAACACCATCTACCACTACATAAGGACCTGCATTGGCTGTTATCGAGTTTTGTCCGCGGATTAAGGCACTAGGCTGACTTCCAGGAACAGATGATGTAGTGGTAACATTTACCCCTGCTACTGCGCCTTCGATTGATTGAAGGACATTCGTTACAGGTAGTTGCGACAACCTTGCTTTAGGTACAGAAACAATCGAACCAGTAACATCAGAACGTTTTTGCGTACCATAACCTATTACAACTACATCTTGTAAGTTTTTATCCTTATCCTCTGCAAGGATGATGCTCAATTGCGTGTCATTAGCTACCAATATGGTATTGGTTACATAACCTACAAAAGTAATCACTAAACTTTCTCCTTTTTGGGCTGATATTTTGAAATTTCCATTGGCATCGCTGGCCACCACCTGAGTAGTTCCCTTAACACTAATGGAGGCACCTGGAATGGGGTTACCTCGATTATCTTTTATTTTTCCAGAAATTGAGATTTGAGCAGTTTGTGCAATTGAATCGTTTGATTTACCTAAGGATAGGATTAAAGCAAACAAAAACATTACCGCACACTTAGATGTGGCTAGTAGTTTTCTTTTCATTTTTTAAGATTATTTGGTTAGTTAATAATTGAACCGCGAGAGGAATTCAAAAGGGTAGTCTATCAAAATATTTTATTAAAATATTAATCAGACCTGATGTGGAAATTATGCATGAATGGAGATGGATTGATTACAACAAAGTAACCATAAAATCCTAGTGGAGTGAGGGGTAATACGGTAATAAGTAGGGGCTAAATTGTTACTTTTTGTTAGAATTTGGCTTTTTAACCCCTATTTTGAAGATTTTTAAACGTTTAGTCTACGTTTAATTTTTTTATTGTATTTAAGATTGGTTGATCTATTGCCTTTAAAATATTCTGATCAGGTTTAATCAGTTCTAAAACCGCGATATCATTCTTGCCTTTTTTTAACCATTCTTGAGGGATATATAACGTTTGTTGTGGCCCGATTGCCCAGTATTTTCCTAAGTTGTGTCCATTAACCCACACTACCCCTTTTCCCCAATCGGTCATATCTAAATAAGTATCCGCAACTGTCGAAATTTGGAAAGATCCTTTTTGTAATGTTGGTCCGTTTCCGCTTTGTTTTGAAGGGGCAGCATTAGCAGTATAACCAGCAATATTATTAAAAGGGAAGCCGTACATCGACCAGTTTTTAACTTCGGCACCATCAAAAGTTACCTGTTCGGTAATTCCTTTTTTGTTTTCTAACAGATACTTTCCAAAGTTTACCCTACCCATATTTTCTACAAAAATATCGAGCTGTACTTCGCCTTTCGGGAGTGTTAATGCCAAAGTATTTTGGTTTAACCTACGGTCTAAAATACCTGCTCTTTTCTGGTTAATAAAAATCAGCGCATAATCCCGTAATTGTTTAATCTGAAGTTCGCCTTTTTTACCTCCCTTAATGGTAGTTCKGTAAAGCACATAACCATAATCCTGGCTAAGATCCTCGAAAGTTAAAGGTGTGCTATTTTTCACTGCTTTTGGCAGCGCATTAAACAAAGCTACTTTACTTCCCAGTTTAAAAGGCGCAATTGCGATACTTGGTTTAGCAGCTGGAATTGGCGGTAAATTTTGTCCTGTTGGAAGATGTTTTTCGATCACACTTCTAAACGCCTTGAATTTTTCAGTTGCATTTCCAGCCTCATTTAAAGGCGCATCGTAATCATAACTACTGGTTTGTGGTTCGTAAGGTGAAATATCTTTATAGTTTGCCCCATTCATAAAATCGCGCGTTGTACCGCCATGGAACATGTACATATTGATCGAAATACCTGCTGCTAAAACAGAATCTAACTTTTTGGTGTATTGTGCTGCAGGAACGGTGTGATGAGGTGTTCCCCACCAATCGAACCATGCAGGATACCACTCAGCTATAAAATATGGGCCTTTCCCATTATGGTTCTGATTTACCAACTCCCTAATTTTTGCCGGATTATCGATTCCGTTTACAGCTGGTAGTAATCCGTCTAAATGTCCATCTTTTACATCTGCAGCAGGATCGCAGGTATAAAGCAATCCATCAAAACCTGCTTCGATAAACATTTTTCTGTTGATATCTAAATAATTTTTATCAGCAGCGTAAGAGCCGTATTCGTTCTCTACCTGTACCATAATAATATTACCACCATGGTTAATCTGCAATGGTGCCAACTGTTTGCCTACTTCAATAATATACTTCTTATACTCATCTAAATATTGTTTTTCGGTACTTCTCACCACAAGGCCTTTTTCGTTCTGTAGCCAATAAGGATAACCACCGAACTCCCATTCGGCACAAACGTAAGGACTTGGTCTTAAGATAACCCAAAGGCCTTCTTGTTGGGCGATTTTCACAAATTCGGCAATATTATTATTGCCCGAAAAATCGAATTTTCCTTTTTGTGGTTCGTGCAGATTCCAGAATACGTAAGTACCAATCGTATTTAGCCCCATTGCTTTGGCCATCTTCATACGGGCCCGCCAGGCCTCTTTTGGTACACGGGGATAATGTAACTCCCCAGAAATTATCTGAAAGGGTTTTTCATCCAATAGAAAGGCTGTTTCTCCTAGCTTAAACGTATGTTTAGCTTGCTGGCCAAAAGCTGATAAGGAGAAACATATCGCCACCAACCATAATAATTTTGCTTTCATTTTTTAAAGTTGTTTTAAGATGACCCGAATTTTGGGCAAAAACAATCCCATTTGCGCATTTTTACGCAATTCATCGTCTAGATTTATATAAAAATTTTGTTTTTTCTCTACTTTTTAAACACGCTCAGATCCCATTCATCTGCCCAGTTTATCGAAATTTTATCGTTCTCAAATTTGATTGGCAACCACAAGTAACGGCCATCAATGGCGTTTTTCGGTTCCCATTTATCAGCCATAAAAATAAATTCTCCTTTTTTGCCTGGTGCTGGCAATACATGCGTACTCTGCCCGCCATAGGTTAGCTTAGCCCCTTCGCCCTGGCATGGATTCCCCATATAAGTCCAAGGTCCCCAGATGGAGCTTGCTTTGAACCATCTGGCCGGATTTGGCGCCCATCCTGTACAGCCCGAACCAACCATATAGTAGGTTCCGTTTTTCTTAAACAAAGCTGGTGCTTCTGTTTGCTGCCCCACATAAATTCTGATAAATTTTCCTGTATGCCCTAAATAATCAGGGGTTAACTCAGCCAAATGCAACGTAAAATTTTCTTCTGAAGAGAATATATGATAGGCTTTTCCATCATCGTCTACAAAAACTGTCATATCTCTTGCCATTTGCCCACCGGGTAAATCCCTACAGAAAAAACCATCACTTTTATTGGCCGGTTGCTGGCAATTTACCATATCTTTTTCTGCTGTTCCTGCTGCATAAAAGGGCATTTTCTCCGGATTTGGACGATAACTCTTGATAAAAGTATATGGACCAGTTGGGCGATCGGCTACCGCAACACCCGATCTTGCAGCTGCATAACCTTTGCCTAAAAGTTCTAAGTGAAACCACATCACAAACTTTTTGGTTTTCTTGTTATACACCACTTTTGGGCGCTCCAGGATCGAGCCTTTAGCAATATCACTTTTCAGGTCTTCTGAAACCGGAAGTGCAATACCTTCATCTTTCCAATTGTATAAATCCTTTGATGAGTAGCAATGTACGCCTACCTGTGCCGTATTGCCTTTTTCACCTTCAATCTTATGCTCACCAAACCAATAGTAAATGCCTTTATATTCGACAATGCCTCCGCCATGGGCGTTAATATGAACACCTTTATCATCCTTCCAAAGTTTACCGGGAGTAAAAGAAGTATATGTTTGTTGTGCTGAAACATAACTATTTAGCCCTAAACTGAAGGCGATAAATCCTAAAACAAAACTGATTCTCTTATTCATCATTTTAATCAAATAATTTTTAACGTTACAAAGACGGTAATTTACCCACCTCTTTTCAATTGTATAGCTATCTGCTATTTATTTTAAACTGGCACTGTGATCGTTTTCAAAATTTTCTCCACTCCAGATCTTTTGCGCACTCCATTTCTCTGCTGGGTTGGCCCAARATGCGTCTGCTTCTGGCAAACCTAATGGCAAAAAGATATTTGAAGCAATGTACGGGCTGCCCTGGTTGTTATAGAAATCGCCCAGATTTGGCTGATCGCCATATAAACCTATCGTTAACCAACCATTTTTATAGGTAGTAGGGCTCTCTAAAGTTTTTTTGATTACGGCGGTTAAAGCGCAACGTACCTGAGCCGGACTTAACTGTTTTGGCAATGCTTTTCTCCAGGCCATATCGGCCAAATGATGAAATGCAGCACCACGATAAATGATGGAGCGACCTGTTGCTGGGTAAGTGCCATCAGCGTTAATTAATCTTTCCTGAATAATAGCATACCGCTCATTGCGCTTCTTAATCTTCTCGAACATCTCTTTATAACTGTTCGTTTTAGCACCAATGATATTGGCCAAAGTAGCCAGATAAGGGTGAATAACATAACTATTATAATAATCGAAGGCAAACGATGTTCCATCTGTGTACATTCCATCGCCGGTGTACCATTGTTCCATTTGCTGCAGTGCATAATCAACACGCATAGGATCCCAACTGTAACCGAATCTGGCCAGAAAGGCTTCGTTCATAGCGGAGAATAATAACCAGTTAGAAAAAGCAGGCTTAAATCTTCTGGTTGTAACGATCGATTTCATCATCAGTTCCTGGTTCTTCTTGTCCAGATTTTCCCATAACCAAGGTGCACGTACCAAAGCCAATGCAACATAAGAAGCATCTACCAGTTGTTGCCCACCGATATCGAAATTCATAAAATCTTTGGCATTAGAATCTAAAGCATTTTTTAGTCCCTGAATGGCCCACTCCCGATACTGTTTCCTTAAAGCTACTTCTTCTGTCGAACCTCCTTCTAACTGCAACCATGGCGCAATACCACTTAAAACCCTACCCAAAACTTCTACATATTGTACTTTAATGCGCTGTTCTTTATTATCAATATGGATAGAAGTAACTTTTGGCATCGCAATACGCAGGCTGTCTTTAGCCAGGTTATACAAAACGGGTTTCACCATCTTATCCATCTGTTGCAACCAAAACTGCCGATCGGTTAAAACCGCGTTTTTGGTATTCTTGGTTTTCTTTTGCGCAAATGCGTAACCACCAGCCAAGACGATCAATAAACCCGTAATTAAAATATTTTTAAGTCTCATTTTTTCCTATAAAAATTTAGTTTTTGTTTGATAAATAGCGGTACATTTCGCAACCAGCCAATAAAAAGGCCCCTACACCAAAATTCGCTGTAGAATTTACATCAACCACCTGCCCCGGAATGGCTTTCTCTCCTATCGGCTGTACATACCCCAGTTTACCGTTAGGTTGTAATGCGGTTTTGGTTAGATATGTCCATGCTTTTTGTGCTGTAGATAAATAGTTTTTTTCTTTTAAATAACCGTTGTTTATCCCCCATAACAAACCATAAGTAAAAAAGGCTGTTCCACTGGTTTCTGGTCCAGGGGCATGTTGCGGATCTAGGATACTTCTGGTCCAATAACCTTCTGCCTGCTGGCTTTTAACAATTGCTTTGGCCATATTCTGGTACTTGCTTAGGTATTCGTTCCGATGTGGATCGTTAAGGGGCAGATCTTTTAACACTTTCGCTAAACCTGCAAACACCCAACCATCGCCTCTTGCCCAAAAATCTTTTTTGCCGTTTACACTTTTATGCTTCGGATAAACATATTTGGCATCCCGGTAATAAAGTTTTTCCTTTTTATCGTACATAATGCTATTTGCATACATAAAATATTCGTACAGCTTATCGAGGTATTTTTGGTCTCCAGTTACTTTATAAAGTTTGGTCATAACAGGCATTACCATGTACAAACCATCGGCCCACCACCAATAGTCGTTATTGGGTGTGCTCATTTCGTATTGCATTACCTCTTTTGCCCTTGCAATTTTATATTCTTCGGGTTTTAAGTGGTATAAATCGATATAGGTTTGAAAACAGATCTGCCAATCGCCAAACAGCACATGCTCATCTGTTTCGCCATATTTATATTTCCAGTTGGATTTATCAGTTGATTTTGCGCCCATCCATTTGTTATAAACGGCCCAATCTTCTGAATATTTACGGTAAGCTTCGTTCTTGGTAATTCCATATACCTCCATATTTCCGGTATGGTAAGCAGCATGATCCCAAAAAGCACGTACTTCGGGTTTATTGTTGCCTTGCCAATAGGTATTTGCGCGGTTGATCATTTCGAGCACTTCCTCTTTTGAAGTTGAAGTTTGTGCATTTACAGCTGTGCTGCTAAAAAACAACAATAAGAAAAGCGCCTTATACAATTTTAAATTCATTAGTGTATTGGTTTAATGCCGTTTACGGTTGGTATTACAGGTTTAATAGTTCCATCAGTATTAAATTCCATTTTATCGATGCAAACTTCACGGTTGTAGCCTGCAGCACTCCCCATTGAGATTCCTTTTGGTCGGGTAAAACGATGGTAAACCATATACCATTCATCTTTTCCGTTAACTTTGATTACACTGTTGTGCCCTGTTCCGTAAATAC
>NZ_JBFTRT010000245.1:0-7050 GCF_056399685.1 Pedobacter sp. 01N416 | reverse complement strand
CTTTATGATATCATATCGGCCAGTTGTAAGCTTAAAAATAGCGAATGTAAAAATGCAGCAGGTCAGTTTTTTGAAGAACTTCCAGCGCTTTACCGTGTATTGAACACCGATATAGTCGCCATTTATGAAGGCGATCCGGCTGCACAGAGCAGGTTTGAGGTAATTAGAACCTATCCGGGTTTTTATGCCATCTGTTTCTACAGAATTGCCCATATGCTTTATAATTTCGGTATACCGCTGGTTCCAAGAATTCTTACCGAATATGCCCATTCTAAAACAGGTATCGATATCCATCCGGCAGCCAGTATTGGCGAATACTTCCATATTGATCATGGAACTGGGATTGTTATTGGCGAAACCAGTAAAATAGGCCGTTATGTGAAACTTTATCAAGGAGTAACACTTGGCGCACTGAGTGTTAAAAAAACATTAGCGGGCAGCAAACGCCACCCAACAGTAGAAGATAGGGTAGTAATCTATTCTGGGGCAACCATACTGGGCGGCGAAACCACCATTGGGCACGATAGTATCATCGGGGGAAACGTATGGCTTACTGAAAGTATCCCAGCTTTTTCTACGGCTTATCATTCTCCAATAATTACCATTAGAAACCATAAAGAAACCAATTAATATATTAAAATATGGCAGGAATAATCGATCTGATCGGAAATACGCCAATGGCTGAACTTCAAAAGCTGAATATTAACCCGGCGGTAAGGGTATTTGCCAAATTAGAGGGAAACAATCCGGGCGGTAGTGTTAAAGATAGAGCTTCGCTTAATATGATCAGAAGTGCGATAGAACGTGGGGATATAGCTCCTGGAACTAAACTGGTAGAGGCCACAAGTGGTAATACCGGAATTGCATTGGCTATGATTGCAAGTTTATATAATTTAGAAATTGAACTGGTTATGCCAGCCAATTCTACACGCGAACGTAAGGTAACTATGGAAGCCTTTGGTGCAAAAGTAACCCTGTTAGAAAGTATAGAAGAATGCAGGGATTATGCGGAAGAAAAAGGTGTTTCAAAGGGATATTTTTTATTAAATCAATTTGCAAACCCTGATAATTACCTGGCTCATTATAAAACAACCGGACCAGAAATATGGAGAGATACAGAGGGGCAGATTACGCATTTTGTAAGCTCAATGGGAACAACGGGAACCATTATGGGCTGCTCCCGATTTTTTAAGGAAAAAGATAATAATATTCAGATTGTAGGCTGTCAACCTACTGAGGGCTCTTCAATTCCAGGTATCAGGCGTTGGCCAGAAGAATATCTACCAAAAATATTCGATCCGCTACGGGTAGATCGGGTAATGGATATTGCGCAGGAAGAAGCAACCTTAATGTCGAGAAGAATGGCTAAAGAAGAAGGTTTGTTTGCAGGCATGAGCTCTGGCGGTGCCTGCGCGGCTGCTTTGAAGCTTGCTGGTGAACTAGATAAAGGAACCATTGTTTTTATCGCCTGCGATCGGGGAGACCGCTACCTGAGCAGCGATCTTTTTGGTTGAGCGTAAATCAATAATCTTGTTGGGCTTTTTTTGATAAAAGCATGCGAACCCTTTGAATAATGACCTCCATTTCGAAGGGTTTTTCTATGTAATCGTCCCAATGGGTTTTATAATAAGCGCTATTATGGATGCCATTTCGCGATGACATGAGTAGGATAGGAATGGACCCATGTGCCGATAACTTTAATTCTGTGCATATGGCCCGCCCGTCGGTCATGCCCAACAAAATATCGATTAAAATAATATCAGGTTGGAAGGCAGCAACCTTGGTGTGTAAATCAATCGCGTCGGAAAGATCCATCGTAATGTATCCTTCAAATTCGAAGATCATCTTTATAGCATCAAGTGTTGCGGGGTGATCTTCAATAATTAATATTTTTGGTTGGGATAAAGAGAACATTTCTTCGTGTTATTAATTAAGGAAAGCTAAGATTGCCAGTACCTCGCTTTTTAAGCAATAACTCAAATATTTTCGAGTCTGTTCTGGTGAGGCTATCAAGAGAATTACGCAGGCTCTGGTTTACCAGGCTTAAATTGGTAAACATCGCTCTTAGGCTATCGTTTTCATCTCGCAGCTCCAAAAGCTCATTGGCAATACCCCCAAAATCTCTAATCCAGCTTTCAAAACAGTTTTTATCAATTTCTAATGCATTATAAATTTCTTCAGGATCTCGGCCGTTGTAAAATTCTTGGATGCTTTCAATAATTTTGGTAGGAGTGTTATTCGGTTTCATGGTTGGTTTTCCAGATGCTGTTTGCGCAGAAGGCTAAACCGTCCCCTGTTTAGATCTCCTGCGGTACAGCAATGTTTTAAAATTTTTCGTTTAAGGATAGGGACAAAGAAATAGAGCATTTAAAGATTATCAAAATTTTTGTCTACGCAGTAATACGCACCAATTTTAAATGTTTGTATTTCAGGTAGTAAAATAAAATGTAATTGGTATTCGGTTCATTATATATAGTTTTTGATGAATTAGCGTTTTAAATAAACCATGCCGCCAGGCGTGTAACAAATCATCCCGGAAAAGACCGTTTCTGTCGACATGGTTCAAAATATGAGTACAATCCAGACAAAATGCATTAAGCCTGTTTGTAAAAAAAACGGTATCGCACCGCTTGCACTCTATCAGCTATATGCAAAGAGGGTGCGGCAGGTGGATCTTAGCGGTACGCATTTCTACGCACAGGTATTCAAGTTGTTGTAGTAAAGCACGTTAAGTGGTTCTTGCTAATTTATTGTTGAAATAAAGACAAAGAAAAAGTAACCTATTTTCGTATATTATTTAGGACGATTTAGTGAGATCTAACATCCAAGCGTGCATATTAGTTTCGCCATCTATCCCCAGTTTTTTACGAATTCTATATTTGCGGCTTTCTACAGCACATACACTAAGTTTGCAGGTTCGGGCAATTTCTTTAGTATCAAAATTTAACATGATGTAAGCACAAAGTGTTAACTCAGCAGGTAGTAGTTGTGGTGAAATCTGAAGTAATCTTTCGATAAAGGTAGATTCAGCCTCACTAAACCGTTTCATAAATGAAGGGTCTCTGGCGTGTGCAAGTTCGATAAGTGCTTTTAAAGAAAAATGTTCAACAGGTTTTTCTGTTTTTGCATCGAGCTGTTTACGGTAACCTTCCACCTGTTCTTGAAGCAGAATACGTTGCCTCCGAAAATGTGCGTTATGCCGCGTTAATAACCTTAATCGTTGGCCATAAAGACCGAGGCTGATGAGCACTCCTTCAATTATCCCAGCTAAAGTGAGTAAATTATAACTGTAAGATTGAAAGGGTATTAACTCCGATAAACAAAAAACAAGGTAAATAGAAATCAAGGCCACGGGGATCCATCCCAGGACGTAACACCAGATAAGAGGATTTTTTTTGGCATAACCGCGGATGATAATCACTTTAATGCTACTGAACAGAAAAAGTAATGAGGTTAATAAAAATAAAACATGTGTAAGTACATTGGTGATGCTTCTTGCATCCCATAAAGAGCAGATTAGGATTAAACCCCATCCAAACATTAACACCTTGAAGAATTTATTGAGTTGCGGAAGTTGGCGTTTAAGTTTTAAAAAATAACTGTTAAACAGAATCGTAGCAATGTAACCAGCTGCAATAAAAAAATGGGCATGCACTAAAATAAACCTGGCTATCGAAGGGCCTAGCAATAAGCCATAGCCTTGAAGATAACAGACCATTACAATGAAATAAAGCAAAATAATCCGCGCTATATAAAGCGCAAAGAGTTTACTCCGCGTAACAACGTACATAAAAACATGAAAAATGAGAATCATCAATGCAATGCCCATATAAATAGGTTGCACGCTATGTGCTTTAAATAAAGCATGGTTTAATACCGATTCGGTAACAAGCTTAACCGGTACAAGTAAAGTATTCATTGCCCGCATTCTTACATACACTTCGCCAATTGGAGTTTTTACCTGCTTTAAGGGAAATACATAGCCGGTACCCAGAATGTTATCATTTTGTTTCAGGTTGAACATGCCAGCGCTTACCTGGTTTATCATCCCTCGTTCATCCCGATAAAATACGGTAATAGAATCGATGTTTGCATAATCGATAAATAGATAGGGAGTGGTTTGGTTGTTATTTTTAAAACGGAGCTTCATCCACCATACTTTACCGCTGGTGCCACCGTTAAAAATTGCCGACTTGCCTTTTGAAAAACATTCTGGCTTAAATTGCGCTACCTTTTCAAAAGATGTTGTTTCGAGCGTGTCCTGCCAAAAGTATCCTGCTTTGCCAATGTTAACAAAAGTTTGTTTCTCCACCCGGATCACCGGTTGAGCTACGCAAAGACTGCTTTTTATCAAAAAAGCAATAAGAATAAAAATGGTCTTCATGAATTAAACCAATGTAAAAAAGCTGGGATGACTTATTACAGAGGAGAAATTATAGCTTTATAATAGAAATTCCAAATTTTATCTGAAAAAGAACATCATGTTAATGGTTTGGCATTCGCTTCAAATTTGTATTTTAGACCAAGCTCAAAATTATATGCACCAGCTGATTATACAATACGCTTTCTTGCTTGCAATTATTCTGTTTGTGGTAATGCTCGCACAAAAAATCCGTGTGGCATATCCTATTTTATTGGTAATTGCAGGTTTAGCCTTAAGTTTTTTACCAGTACTTCGTAATATTGAGATTGAACCAGAACTCATTTTTGTAATCTTTTTACCTCCATTGTTGTATGAAGCTGCTTGGAATACTTCATGGAAAGATTTCTGGAAGTGGCGTAGGGTAATCAGCAGTTTTGCTTTTCCAATTGTTATTCTTACCTCTAGTATTGTTGCGCTGATTTCCCAAAGCCTTATTCCGGGTTTTACATGGGCCCTGGGTTTTTTGTTGGGGGGTATTATTTCTCCGCCAGATGCGGTATCAGCATCAGCAATACTTAAAAATGTTAAAGTGCCTAAAAGGCTCACCACAATATTGGAAGGCGAAAGTTTACTAAACGATGCATCCAGTTTAGTGGTGTTCCGCTTTGCTTTAGCCGCAGTAATGACCGGAAGTTTCGTGTTTAGTAAAGCTGCTGGTAATTTTGTAATTGTTATTGTAATGGGAATTTTGGTCGGAATTGCAGTAGCCTTAGTTTTTTATGCTTTGCACAGATGGTTGCCAACCACTACAAATATTGATATTATCCTTACTTTTTTAACGCCATATGTAATGTACATAACCGCAGAGGAGTTTGGGTTTTCTGGTGTGTTGGCTGTAGTAAGTGGTGGTTTGTTTCTTTCGGCCCGCAGAGACCAGATTCTTACTCACCGTAGCAGGTTACAGGGTATAAATGTTTGGGAAGCGGTAGCTTTTGTGCTGAATGGCTTTGTTTTCTTGTTAATTGGTTTAGAGTTTCCGGTAATTATTCGTGGTTTGGGCAACGATGGGCTTTTACCAGCCATCCGTTACAGTGCCATTATTTGCGCGGTTTTAATTGTTACGAGGTTAGCAAGTACCTATGGTGCTTTATACTTTACGCGTTTCATTAGTCGTTATATTACCACTGCCGATCCCAATCCAAGCATGAAGGCACCCTTACTTTTTGGCTGGGCAGGAATGAGAGGAGTGGTTTCTTTGGCTGCAGCGCTTTCTATTCCGGTCGCATTAAAATCAGGTGAAGCTTTTCCTCAGCGTAACTTAATCTTGTTTATCACTTTTAGTGTAATATTGGTCACTTTAGTTTTGCAAGGTTTAACCTTGCCCGCATTGATAAAATGGGTGGATATGCCCGATCCGGATTATACTGTTCCTTTCGAGCAACAAAAACAAATGGTGAGAAAGAAATTATCAATGTTATCGCTTAAAATCCTGGATGAAAAGTATCATGATGCCTTATTGCATAACGATATGATCAGATCGATAAAAATTCGCATTGAGGCAGAAATGGAATTATTGAGAGATTGGGAAAAAGAAGAAAACATTTCAAGGTCTGACGGCTTTTATCACGACTATCGCATAGCACTTGAAGATATTATGGCTGAACAGCGCATTTTATTGAAAGGATTAAATAAAAAAGAGCAGATTAATGATGAGCTGATTAGAGAACAACTAGAGCTGCTTGATCTGGAAGAAGAAAAACTTCGCAGGCATTTTAGTCATCGGGATATATAAATCTCTTTAATACACTAAAACCGGTTAGTGTTGTGTTAATAGTAAAATGGCGGTTCTATTTTCCCGCTGATTTCGGTGATAATCGCTGAACATATAAATCAGCGTATTCCGCGTAATCAGCGGGAGTATAAAATGACAATTCATACTTAACTTAGCACTAGTTTATTTTGTGTGTAAAACTTGCCATATCAACAAAGCAATGATTAAAATATAATCATATATTTGCTAATTAATTTAGTAAGCATGTCGGTAAAGGTTAATATTACTTCAAAGGGAATACAAAAGGTTCTTAGAAATTATAATGAAAGGCAAGCCATTGCGGAGTACATTTGGAATGGTTTTGATGCCAATGCGAACATCATACGGGTAGATTATATAGCCAATTCGCTTGGCCTTTTAGAGCAGTTAACTATTGCTGATAATGGTTATGGAATTAATTTTGATCGCTTACAACAAAAATTCGATCCTTTCTTCGAATCTGAAAAATCCATTCAGATTGTAGCGCCAAAGCATACTTCAAAAATGCATGGCCGTAATGGAGTAGGGAGGCTTACTTTTTTTACTTTTGCGCATGATGCCGTTTGGCACACCACTTACCAATCAGAACAAGGGTTTCGTTATGGCGAAATACACATTAGTACTGGTGGTCTAAACAGCTATAGTCACGATTTTACCACCGCTCCAGGCAGTTCTGGTGAAACTGGAACAACTGTTTCATTTACTAATCTGAGGATCAGTCAGCAAGATGTAGAAGAAACGGTACTTCCTTTCCTGATAAACGAATTCTGTTGGTTTATTGAATTGAACAGGCATAAAAACTATTCGGTCATTGTAAATGGCAAAACATTGGATTTTAGTAGCAATGTTAAAACTTTAGAAGAGTTTAATCTTTTTT
>NZ_JBFTRT010000244.1:0-7166 GCF_056399685.1 Pedobacter sp. 01N416 | reverse complement strand
GGGTATCGGCATGGCTGATCATTTCATAAACCTTGGGATCTTCTTTTTCGTTGATCTTGGCCATGGTCAGATCAAGGCTGTAATGTGCTTTGGCCAGATCGAATCCTTTTCTGATGCAGGTGAGCATGCCCAGGGCAAGTACATCGATTTTGAGGAAACCCAATGTGTCGATATCGTCTTTGTTCCACTCGATATTGGTCCGGTCTTCCATTCTGGCGTTCAGGATGGGGCAGAGGTCGGTCAGTTTGCCCCTGGTGATGACAAAGCCTCCGGTATGCTGGCCCAACTGTCTTGGAAAGCCCATCATCTGGGCAGTAAGGCTGAGTACTTTTCTAAGCAGTGGATCATTGGGGTTAAGGCCCTGCTCGGTAAGTTTTCCGCCTTCGAACCATTCATCGGTAAACTCCCAGATGGAGGAGGAGAGCCGGTTGATGGTATCCACCGATAGCCCCATCACTTTACCCACATCGCGGATCGCGCCTTTCTGGCGCTGCTGGGTGACGGTGGCTACAATGGCCGCGCGGTCGCGCCCGTATTTATTGTAGATATATTGGATTACTTCTTCCCTGCGTTCATGTTCAAAGTCCACATCGATATCAGGCGGCTCATTACGGGCGGAAGAGATAAAACGCTCAAAAAGGAGGTCAAATTTGGTGGGGTCTACCGAGGTAATGCCCAAACAGTAGCAGATGGTGGAATTGGCGGCAGAGCCGCGGCCCTGGCAAAGGATATGCTGGCTCCTTGCAAACCGCACGATATCATAAACGGTGAGAAAATAGGAAGCATAGTTCATTTCCTTCACAAATTTCATTTCATGGCTGATGTTATCGGTTACTTTTTTGGGCAGGTGCTCGCCAAAGATTTCGTGGGCACCTTTCATGGTCAGGTATTCCAGTTCCTCTTGCGGCGTTCTGCCCTCAGAGGTGATTTCCTCTGGATAGATGTATTTTAAGCTGTCGAGACTAAAAGTGCAGGCATCGGAGATTTTTACTGCATTTTTGAGTGCGTCGGGATATTGGCGGAAAAGTCTTTTCATTTCCTCTTCCGGTTTCAAATGGTGCTCGGCATTCTGGAAAAGCAGGTAGCCTGCATTATAGATGGTGCATTTTTCCCTTACGCAGGTCAGCACATCCTGCAGTTCACGTCTTTCGGGGCTGTGGTAATAGACATCATTGGTTGCCACCAGCGGGATACCGGTTTTTTTGGAGGTTTCTGAAAGGCGGAACATCCTTTTCTGGTCTTCTCCCTGATAGCTCCTGTTAATACCTAGGTATAGGTTTTCCCCGAGTGCCTGTTTGTAGGTCTGAAGGTCTGCATAAAAGTCCGCCTGAAAATCAAAATTCCCTGAAAGGCTATCGGGCGCGATGGCGATGAAAATAATATCTTTTGAATATTCGAATATGTCTTTTTTATAAAGTTCGCAACTCCCTTTTTCGGTGCGCAGGTTGCCAAGGCTGAGCAGGGCGGACAGCCTTCCATAACTTTCAGTGTTTGTGGGATAGGCAAGCAGGGATGCACCGTCCATGAGGTTTAACCTGCAGGCAGGGATGAGCTGGAAATCAAGTTTTCTGGCAGCGGCGTGTGCACGCACGATCCCGGCGAGGGTATTGTGATCGGTAATGGCAATTTTTTTATAACCCATCCTGGCTGCTTCTTCCACGATTTCTTCGGGGTGCGAAGCGCCGCGCAAGAAACTGAAGTTACTGGTGACCTGAAGTTCGGTATATTCCATCGCTTTTCTTTTTAGGGTTTAGGCAAAAAAGCCATGGATGAACCAGGCCGAGTTTTCTGCTGCATAGTGGCCTGAGCGGAAGAGCCAGTAGCGGTTTCCTTTTTCATCTTCAACGGTATAATAATCACGGTGTTCTCCTTCTTCCAGCCACCAGGCACGCTCCAGTCTTTCCGGCCCGTCTGCTTTTTTGATGCTGTGGCGCACGCCCTGGTAGATAAAGAGCATGGGCGGATAATCGGGGATAGGTGCAGTAACCTCGATGCGTTCCGGTTTTGGAAGCAGCTGTATGGGGCGGTTCAAGGGGTTATGGAAACTTATTCCGCTGTCTTCGCTGAGATCTTTGGCCTGTTTAACTGCCCTTTCCGGCCAATAATCTGCCCTTGGCAGATAACGGTGGATGGCGTTTTTACCTACTTTTCCAGCGACGCGGTCCAGTAATTCTGCCAGTGGCTGGCTGTCAAGGCCGGCCTGACCGGCCCAGATTTTTTCCTGTGGACGTTCCATTTTTTCGGTCTTTTCAGCACTTAGCGTGAAAAGCTCGATGCCCATGCCAGGTGCAATTCCAGAAATGTTGAGTGCAAAGAGTTTCATCAGGTGTATGGGATCATCACTTGGACGGTTGGTGCCGATAGCCGTTGATATTGTTTTTCCATCTATCCGGTAACCTTTCAGTGCTGCTTTTCTCAGGCCCAGGCCTTCTTTTTTAAGACTTAAGCAAAGTTTTTCCAGTAGTCTTTCGATGGCGATTTCTATGGCCTTGGCGGTGCGGATAGGCTCCAGGCAGGCCAATCTTTCTTCGAATTCCTGAATGGTCGTAATTGGGATGAAGGCCTCAGGTTCATCGCCCATGGCCTGTGCTATTTTGATGAGCAGGTCCTCGCCAAACCTTCTGCGCAAGGTGCTGCGCGGCATCTGGATGAAACGTTCGATCCTGTTTAAGCCCAGTTTATGCAGTTTTTCGGTGGTTTCATCCGGGATCCGCAGGGCAGCAGGCGGAAGGGATAGCAGGGCAGAATGCTGTCCATATGGCAGTACGATTTCGGCGCCCTTTCCGTAGTGTGAAACAGCCCAGGAAGTACCAATGGTATCGGCGATTGCCGCTTTCACGGTATAACCCGATGACTGGAGTCTGCTGGTGATGTGTTTAAGGTAGGCTTCTTCTCCGCCCCATAAATGACAGCATCCCGTGATGTCAAGCAGGATGCCATCAGGATCGGTAGAAGAGAGCGGGGTATAACGGATGGCCCATCTGGCCAGGCCTTCGAGCAGTTTTTCTTTTCTTCCCGGTTTTTCATCAAAAACTTCGAGCTCATGGACAATGGCGCGCGCATCTGCAAGTGGCATTCCGTTGTGGATGCCCTGGGCGTTTGCTTCCTTGTTTGCAGCGATGACCATCATACGGCCGTGACTGGCTCCAGCACATACCATGGCCCGTTCTTTCCATTCCGGGCGGCGGATGGTCTTCCAGTCCGTTAGCAGAAACGGAAACCATATGCTTAAGAACCGCTTTGTCATCTCTATCCTGCCTGCAGTTCATGGATAGGTAAGGCCCTGATGTTTTCTTTTTGTGGCTGCTCGAATGTGCTGCCAGACCAGTATACCTCAAAGGTGCCGCCCTCGCCGTTGCGCACTTTTAACAGTTCTGCTTTCCAGCTGGGCTGACCAACGCCCGGCATGCCTTCGGGCAATATGCTGGGTAATGGACTGATCTTCCAGCGGGCTAAACAGGTGGTATTGGAAAGAATCCTGGGGTTTTCCCTTAAGAACAGGGCCGTGACCTTGCTTTTTTCGATCACCAGCTGAAATCTTCTGGAAGTGGCAAAATTCAAGTCCGGGATTTCGGAGACCACAGCCGCGAGCCCCTCGCATTTAAGTGCTTCTTCGGTTACCCATAAGAGTTCTTTTTCATTTTGCAGGTCGATGAAGATAATGGATGTCGCATTTAGCGAAAACCTTTTGGCTGCCGGCGGGAAGAATTTTCTGGAGGCACTGATCCAGATACAGGGACTGCCGTCTTTCATCAGTGCGGCCAGTATCCCGCTGATAAAGCCACTGCTGGCCGCGGTCTGTTCGCGGCTTTCCGATATGAATTCATGGATGCCCTGCAGGGGAAAGCACTGACCTGGAAAAGCAGGTGCAAAAAGCTCAAGACCGGAGATGTTTTGCTGGTTTTTGGATACGGTCTTATAACCCTGCATGGAAAGGATCTGCTCCCTTAAGCCCTCAATGACCTGTTTTTTTGCTGCCTGTTCCATGATCAACCTCCTTTTTTAGAATTACATGGACAAATATAATGCTAAAAATATTAGTATTTTGAAATTATTTTGCACATTTGTATTGGATATGGAACAGCTGAGTTTTTTTAGGGAATCGGGCCAGACACCAGGGCTGCCAAAAGAGGTGCTGGAGTATGTGCCGGGATTTATCGATGTTGAAGAGGCAGATGTTCTGCTTTCATCTTTTATTTCAACTACCCCCTGGACGCAGAAGATCGTGAAAATGTATGATAAAGAAGTAATTACGCCCAGGCTTTCTGCATGGTACGGGGATCCTAAGGGGACAGATTATAATGCCCTTGGGAAATCCACGCCTTTGCCCTGGACAGCTGATCTTTTGAAGCTGAAGGGTTCGGTCGAAGAGGCGGCAGGGATCAGCTTTAATAGTGTACTGCTTAACTATTACCGGGATGGACAGGATTCGGTTGCCTGGCATAGTGACAACGAAACGGTGATGGGTTCACATCCCGTTATTGCATCTGTGTCTTTCGGGCAGGTGAGGGGCTTTGATATCCGCCGGAAAACTGATCATGCTGAAAGATATACCGTCAGGCTTGAGCATGGTTCGCTGTTGCTGATGAAAGGAGACCTGCAGACCAAGTGGGACCATAGGATTGCAAAATCGACCAGGCCTATGGGGCCAAGGGTCAATCTGACTTTTAGAAAAATCATTGGGACCTGAAAATTCTCATATAATTGCATGATTATCTGGTATCGCCATGGCGACTTCAGGGCTGAAGCGCCTGGCAGGATAGAGGTGAATGCTATTCGAAAAGTTCCTGGCCCGATCAATTAACATATAGTATTTCTTTGCCAAAGTTCTGGTTTAAATCAGCGCTGCATCGAACTTTTCGCGGAGTAAATTGTTGAATCATAAAAAGCAATATGGAAACCACAGGAGACCGCCAGCAGCCAAAAAAAGAAAAGGGAGAGCAAAAAGTCCTCCTGGATCCTGCCATCACTGCAGAGACGGATGAGCTGGATCCCGGATTCCAGCTGGATCAGACAGCTAATGACAAGCCTGCAGAGGCAGGCAATAATATACCTAATCAAAAACAGAACATGGAACAGTTCAGAATCGAAGTGGCAGTAGAGAACCAGGGCAGGTTTTACGACATCCGTCCTTTGGGAAATGCCCGGTATGAAATATCAGAAAATGGAGAAGTTATCGGCACTATTCAATTGGATGAGCGAGATCATGCCCGATGCGAAAGCCAGGGCTGCGAACTGGACCTTCCGGCATTGCATGCGGTCCGCGAAGGCATACAGGCTTATGAAGGTTGGGATGAGGCTATAGGGCATGCCTAGCAAAGCCTGACCTGCTTAAATAATTCCTTGATAATGAGTTTCACATTTTTCGTCAAGCTCATTCAATGTGCAGTGTTTTAGGCTAAGGGGTAGGGAATTCCATTTTCCCTTCTCGCCTGGCAGTTCTTTGGACCAATACCAAACCGGTTGATTGATCTTTACTGGTTAAGTTGGCGGGGCAATATCGATAGCAGGTCTGTATTCATGTATTTTTTCATATAATCTATTGTCTTTTACGCAGGCATATACCCTTGCGGCGATTTTTAACCGGATTGCATTGAGTACTGACATCTTGTTTTCCTTCTATATCCATTTTACGGTGATAGTAAGCTTTGATATCCGGGATAAACCTTCTGGCCAGAACGGCAGAGTTATGTAGCAGGGCTTTCACTTTTTTTATTGGCGATCTTTGAGATCCGGGTTTTCTTATGGATCGTGGTGCCCGATTTATAAGGGAAGGGCGCTATTCCAGCGTATGATGCGAACTTTCTGATGGTCCTTATGTTTTTAAATTCGTTGGTGCAGATGAGGATTTTCAGTGCGACCACGGGAGAGCGGTTTTTTCCGTTTTCAACATAATACCTAAAATTATTTCAATCAGTTGCTATTATCAGCGAGTCGCCTTTTTGTCATTGAAAGCCAACAGGTAAATAGTATTTTTAAATATATTTATCTAGTTGCAATAAGTGCCGGTTTTATCCTTTCAATAATTACTGAGTATCTGTTAAATGCATGGGAACTACCGGGACTTGTTCCATAAGCCTATCTTTATTATAGAAGGGTATATCTAAAAGGTCTGGTAGTTCACCACTTTTTTTTTCTAAAAGATAATAACGAATGATTTTATACAAATCTAATTGTGTTACCAACTTGCTTGAGGAATATTCAGAGGTAAGTTTAGGTGCCCAATTATACGGATAAACTTGCTTCTTATCATCTAATTGTTTTTTGGCTATAGCGAAATCGACTAACCGCAAATACTTTTTTGATCTTCTTTGTATTGTATTTATTTTTCCATAATATACTTTAGCTAATGAATCACGTTTCATAACTATCGATTGAGATGCACTTACATGATTTGATAAATTAAGATAATAATGATATATGCCCCTAACATAGCCCAAAGACTTGAATTCTGATTCCACCTTTGTTTTCGTCAAAGATTGCCCAGATACAAACTGACATACAGTAACCATAAAAAACAAAAGAATATTCTTTTTCATTAAATCAATTTTTTAAACGGTAATACATTCTTGATGGATATTCTTTATTATTTAAAGTAAAAGTTGGTTCAGGAGACCCATAGTCGGATGGTATGTCCCTTGGATGGTGTTCAATAACATCATAATCTCCCATTTTACTGCTTATTTTCGTTGCATAGCCCTCATTGTCCACTTCGACAACAATACCAGAATGTAGCCAGCCATTAGGAAGGCCTTTATAAGGTTTCAAATAAATTATACGATCACCAACTTGAACGTTTCCCGTGACCAAATTAAACTTTGAAAAGTCAACAGAAATTACCCACTTTGGCTGATTCTCTGCCGCCAATGTTTCTTTTGCCTGATCTTTAAATGCCCAATAATGACAATTAAATGCTTCTGGGTTATAATTTCCATCACTAAGAATTTGTGGCTGCGATTTTGTAAAGACAGCGTTGTAGTCATTTCCATTCGCTGACAATGCCGCTCTCCATGGACTTGTTGCAGGTGCCCGATCCCGCGGCCGGTAACTATTTTGTCTAATAGCCTCCAGGAAATTATCAAACTCTTTTTCAGTAATAGTAGGATTCGATGTCAAAAATGATTGAACCCAAGCTACGAAAATTCGGTTATCGGCAGTATTTCCTC
>NZ_JBFTRT010000243.1:0-8441 GCF_056399685.1 Pedobacter sp. 01N416 | reverse complement strand
GTCCATCAACTTACTTAGTAAAAAACTGGAAATAACGACTGGATTTTATTATACCCAGAGCAATACTGTTACCAACAATCCCGGGACAAGCCTGATCGGACTCAACACCGGTAACGGCCCTTCGCTATATCCCTATGCCAGGCTTGTCGATGCCGCGGGAAATCCCATTGCAATCACGCACGACTACCGGCAGCGTTTCGTTCAGTCCGCGCAGCAACAGGGATTGCTCGACTGGAGCTATAAGCCCCTGGAAGAAATCTTCCTGGCGGATAAAACCCGCAAACTGATCGATTACCGGTTGAATTTTGGCGCCAGTTATAAAATCAAGCCTTATCTTTCGCTGTCCTTACTTTATCAGTATGGACAGAGTATCGCTAACGGGCGGAACCTGCGGAGCGAAAAAACCTATTTTACCCGGAACCTGATCAACAATTTTTCGGCAGTTGATGCTAACGGAAAACTCACTAACTCCATTCCCCGCGGCGCAATACTCGATCTGAATGACCTCACCGCCACCAGTCAAAGCATTAGGGGCCAGCTGAATTTTAACCGTCAATGGAATGATAAACATAGTCTCACGGCCATTGCAGGATATGAACTTCGTGATTTCCATACGGTGGGGAACAGCAACCGCTCCTATGGTTATGACGACAGCCATGCAACTGCTTTAGGGGTCGATTACCTCAGCCAGTTTCCCCAGTATGCAATCCCCGGTTCGCTGGCAGCTATCCCGTTTTATAACAGCATGACCGATCTGACCGACCGCAATATTTCTTATTACTCGAATGCGGCCTATACCTACCTTGACCGCTATACCCTGTCTGCCAGTGCAAGGCTCGACCGGAGTAACCTGTTCGGGGTAAAAACCAATCAACAGGGGGTGCCCCTTTATTCCGCGGGACTCGCCTGGAATATTGATCAAGAACCTTTTTACGGCCTCGAGTGGCTACCCTATTTAAAAATGAGGCTGACCTACGGCTACAATGGCAATGTGAATAAAAGCCTTTCTGCCTTCACAACAGCGCTATACGGCACAGGCAATGCCATCAATACCGTATATGCGCAGGTCATCAATCCGCCAAACCCCGAGCTGAGGTGGGAACGTGTACGACTGATCAACATCGGGATCGATTTTGCGGGGAGGAACAACCGCATCAGCGGCACCATAGAGCCTTACCTCAAGCGGGGTATCGATCTGATCGGGGATATTGCCTTTGCACCCTCCTCGGGCATCACTACCTTTCGGGGCAATACGGCAAATACACGTGGCGCAGGCATCGACCTTAGTTTAAACAGCCAGAATCTGGCCGGTGAGTTCAAATGGCAGACCAGTTTCTTTTTTAGCTATGTAAAGGATAAGGTTGTGGATTACGCGCTCCAGCAACCGGCAGTTAGATATGCACAGTTTTCCGACAGTGAAGTTTATCCTTTACAGGGGAAACCCTTTTATGCCGTATACAGTTATGCCTTCGCAGGCCTCGATCCACAGAACGGCGACCCTCAGGGTTATCTCGGCGACAAAATAAGCAAAGATTATGGGCAGTTGTTGTCTTCAGCGACCGCAGATAACTTGATTTACAGTGGCCCTGCCCGGCCGGTAAGCTACGGCGCCCTGCGGAACACATTCAGCTACAGGCAATTTTCCTTTTCTGCAAATATCAGCTATCGCCTGGGCTACTATTTCAGGCAGCCGGGCATTTTTTACGCCAGCATTCTTTCCGGACAGGGTTACTTTCAGGGCAGGTATAGCGAGCGCTGGCAGAAGCCTGGAGATGAACTGATCACCACCATCCCTTCGATGCCTGCCGGCATTAATGCGGCAAGGGACAGTTTCTATAATTTTTCTACCACAACGGTACAAAAGGCAGATAATATCCGCCTGCAGGACATTASCCTTGCTTACGAGTTTGGTAAAAACGTATTGCAGCGGCTTGCACTCAGTAAACTGCAGGTCTATCTCTATGCCAATAACATCGGGATCATCTGGAAGTCAACCAAAACCCATTTTGACCCAGATTATCCCACTGCTGATTACCCGCCCGCCCGCACGGTTGCTGTAGGCATTAAAGCTGATTTTTAAAATGATGATAACGAAACTGACTATTATGAAAACAATATTTTTACTGATGGGTCTTTTGCTCTCCGGCCTGCTTTTTAGTTCCTGCCAAAAGGAATTCCTGGATAAAAAGCCTGATAAGGCACTACTCATTCCCACAACCCTGGACGATTTTAATGCCTTAATGGATAACCTGACCATATTCAACACCAGCCCCTCGCTGCAGGAAATTTCAGCTGATGACTATTACGCCAATGATGCCGGCGTGGCTGGGTTCACCACGATGGTCCAAAAAAATAGCTACCTGTGGGCTGAAGATCTCTATCAGAACCAGACTTGTGCAGACTGGAACCTTCCTTATCAACAGATCTTTTATGCCAATATCATATTAGATGGTCTGAAGGATCTGGAAGGGGCAGAAGGTTCGAAGACCAACTGGAACACCACTAAAGGAAGCGCACTTTTCCACCGGGCATTTGCTTTTTATAACCTGATGCAGTTGTTTTCCAAGACCTATGACAAGAACACGGCCGGCTTAGATCTGGGAATACCCCTGCGCCTCACTCCAGATGTGAATGCGAAGGGGGGAAGGGCTTCCGTGCAGCAGGTATATGACCAACTCATCAGTGACCTCGTAGAGGCAGAAAAGTTATTGCCCCAGCTGACGCAGTTCAAAAGCCGTCCCTCAAAGGCTGCAGCGAATGCACTATTAGCTCGGGTATACCTGAATATGGAAAATTATGAACTGGCTGGTAAATATGCGGCAGCATCTCTTGCGCTTAACCATTCTCTGCTGGATTACAATACCATCAGCCAGACCGCAACCAATCCATTTCCCTCTTCTCCGGCAGCAGATAATCCCGAGGTAATCTTTTATGATAAACTCATACCTTATGGATTTAGCTCCTCTACCAGGACCACGGTAGCAGATGAGTTATACCAGCTTTATGCAGACAAGGATTTGAGAAAAAGCATATTCTTTGCAGGCCCCGCGCCTTTTTATTTCAAGGGGCGGTATACAGGCTTCCGCCTGCAGCTTTTTGGGGGATTGTGTGTGGATGAGATGTACCTCATCCGCGCCGAATCATTGGCAAGGATGGGCAGTTTTGCCGAGGCGATGCAAGAACTGAACACCCTGCTGGTTACGCGCTGGGCCAAAGGGACCTACCAGCTCCTGAGTGCGAACGACGCAGAAGAGGCCCTGAAGATTATACTTAAAGAAAGACGTAAGGAACTCGCCTTCAGGGGACTCCGCTGGGGAGACCTCAGGCGGCTCAATAAAGATCCGCGCTTTGCAAAAAGTATAATCCGCACGGTTTCAGGGCAGGTATTCACATTAATCGCTGGTGATAAACGTTATGTGCTGCCCATTCCGGCTGAAGAAATATCCGCCAGCGGGATTCCGCAGAATGAGCGGTAAATAAAAAAGCAACCGGCGCGATGCCGGTTGCTGGTTCAAAAGGTTAATCAGATACTACTGTGAAAAATTGCCAAGTTCCTGCTCGATGTAGCCGATTGGATTGACATTGGGATTTTGACCTGCTGGATAGGTGCGGGTACAAGTGTTGTCGGAGGATTCGCAGCTGTAGTCGCCAGTTACCTCTTCATAAGAGGTGCCATTGAAACCCCATTTAACATTGGCTTTTTGAGCAGTAGATGCTACTGCTACGCCTGTTCCAAGTAGGAAGGCGATAGCAGCAAAGTTTAATTTGATCCTTTTCATAGGAAACGAATGCTTTATTACATCAAAAAACATTCAGAAAAACTTTAGTGAAAAAATGATGCTTACTCTTTTCGCAGGTTTTCAGCTGGCCCTGTTTGGTCGTTGGTGATGATGTTGAACGTATTCAATCCTTTCCTTTCAGCGGTATAGAGGTACAAAGCGAGAAGGTTGAGGATCAGAAAGAAACTGTTGAATATTAGATGTGTGGTCCAGCCCATTTGGTTCAGAATGCCCCCACATGAACAGGGAACCCTGTCCCAGAAATGAAGCATGACCATGGCGATGTAGGATGTGAAGGCCAGTAGCAGTGCAGATGAGAACAACAGACCAGATATGATGGTCCGCTTGAAACACAGCAGCAGCGCAGTGATGATTTCGGCAGGGATCAAAAAATACAGTAGGAAATCAGCAAGCCAGCTGGGAAAAGATTGGTTGTGAAGCTGCTGGTCAAAGTCTGAAAAAGTTAGCAGCTTACTCAAAGCAGCATAAACAAATAGCAGTACGAGCAACGGTGGAACGGTTGATTTTAAAATTGCCTTCATGGTAAAAGAATTATGAAACGAATTAACGGTGAATAGAAAAGCCAAAACAGTATGAGATGGGTATTATACCCTTTAAAGTGATAAATTGATGAAAGAAAGCAGGTCAATGGTCTACCGGTTTTTACCGCAGTTGTTTTTACGGGCACCGTACTATAGCTTTACCGGCTATGATCTCTCGCGGTTGCCTGAAGTGTTGCAGGAACAGGCTTTCCGCAATGCAGTTTTTTTGGCGAGCGCAGCGTTTTATGCCTTACTTGAAAAAAAGGAATTTGATTTCGATAAATTAGCAGACAAGGAAAAACATACCCTTTATAAATATTATAACCGGATGTGCTTCAGGCCAACCCCTTTTGGAAGCTTCTCCTCCTTTACTTTACTTCATTGGGGAATCGGTGGTCAGATCAGGCTTGCCGGAAGCGATGAGTCGATCCTTCATTTGTTGCCTGATCAGGAATTTTTAAGGAAACTGAAGAACAGGGCGGAGGCTGATCTGTCAGACGGATTGATGGTCAACCCCGCGCTGTACCGGTTTAATGACGTTTTCCGCTACACCAAATCATCTTTAGATGATAAGGGGAGGTTTAGCTTTTCCTTGGAAGGGATTGCAGCCGTAAAATTCAATGTACAGCTGTTTTCATTTTTATCTTCAAAGAAGACTTCCAAAAACATCCTCTTGACGTGGATTATGGAGCACAGTGAGTGCTCAGATGCAGAAGCGGAAGAATACATCCAATTTCTGCTTGACGCCGGAGCGGTTTTCAATGGCACTCAGGGCAAAGTAATCAGTAATGAGATCATTGAGAACTTCTTTGGATTACCTAGCTGGAACGGTTTCTGGAAAAATTATACGATGATTCCTATATCGGGTGAAGCATCCCTATCGGCTTTGGCCGGGGAAATCGGAAAAATTGCAAAGGAAAATAAACCTTTTGGACAGCCATTTTATGCAGCCCTGGAAAGGCCGAACAAAACTGGGGGACCAAATAGCACTGAACAGGAAGAACTGTCCAAAGCTGTCCATGTGCTGCAGTTATTGGCAAATGCTGAGCAGCCTGCTGATCTGTCGCGTTTTATCCGTGACTTCCGTGCCCGCTTTGATCAGGAAAGGGTGCCTTTACTGCTAGCCTTAGATCCCGACGGGGGATTGCATTATGGCGAGATGGAGCCATCCATGCCTGATCACGATATCCTGGAGAATATTCCTTTCCCCGTGCCGGAAGATGAAAATAGAACACTTGGATGGCATGCCTCACAGCAGTTTATCTTCAAACTCTGGATAGGGGACACCCTTCGCGATCCCTGGGCGCCCCTTCAGATCAGCGAAGATGATTTGATTAAACTGGAAAATCATAAAAAGGTAGTATTGCCTATGCCCCAGACGCAGGCGCTCATGTACCGCTCGACGGGCGAACACCTGATCATCGAAAGTTCGGGCGGTGTAACTGCCGCTTCGCTGATCGGAAGGTTCTCTTGCTTTAGTGACCCGGTACACCAGTTTTGCCGCGAGCTTGCCGCAAAGGAAACTACAGCAAACCCGGAAGTTGTTTTTGCCGACATTGCACAGCAGTCTGATAGCCATGTGGATAATATCAATCGCCGTAAGCCCATTTATTCACACGAGATACCCCTGAACGTATCTCCTTCGCAGCCAGTTGAAAAACTGGTTCTGCCAGGCGAACTCATGCTTTCTCTTAAAGGCGGTGAATTGATATTAGAGTCGTCTAAGTTGAACAAAAGAGTAATTCCCCGTCTGGCGACCGCCTATAACTTTCGGAATAACCACTCGCCGGTTTTCCGGTTGTTGTGTGACCTGCAATTTCAGGGTGTACAGGCAGGACTTTCATTTAGCCTGGAAAACTTTTTTCCGGGCCTTACTTTTTATCCACGGGTCTGTTGCGGAAGGGTGATCCTCTGTCTGGCGAAATGGAATTTTAAGGAGTCAGACATAAAGCATTTATCCGTAGGGGACAATACTGATCCCATCAAAACCCTGGATGGTTTTCGCAGAAAGCACCACCTGCCCCGGTACATCACCATAGGGGCAACAGACCAGCAGTTGGTTTTTGATCTGGCCAATTCCACCGAGGCAAGGTTTTTTCTGCAGTGCATTGACGGTTTAAAGCGGATAACCATTCAGGAATATTTATTGCCTGATCGTTCCGTTCTGTCCGGTAAAAAGCCACTTGCGGGGCAGATGATTGCTTTTCTTGCCCACGGGAATAATATTTATAAACCTTCAAAAAAGGAAAATATCACTGTTTACGGTGAAAAGCAACGCGACTTTTTAATGGGGAGTAACTGGCTTTACCTTAAAATTTTCTGCATTCCACGCGCTTCGGATGAAATCCTTAGTAGGGTGATTTTCCCATTCATCAAAGGACAGAAGAAGCGGATCAAAAACTGGTTTTTCATCCGTTACAGCGATAAAGGCTATCATCTGCGTCTGCGCATACAGGCGGAGGAAGATGATCTTGGCGCGATACTCGTCGCCTTGCGTAAAAAAATTGAATCATCCGGACATGATAAACTCATCCGGGATTTCCAGGGAGATACTTACCGGAGAGAAATCGAACGATATGGGCCCGATCTCATTTCACATGTTGAAGAACTTTTTTGCGCTGCTTTTTTCCATCTCTGATTGATTCCCTGGATTACCTTGGTAAGGTGACGGATCAGTTTATGGCAGAGTTCAGGGCAGATAAAACGCTTAAAGTCGCAATGGATGAGAAATACCGGCAGAAGAAATTAATGATAGCGGACTTGCTGGAAAGTAAAGCATTATCAAAGCATCTTTCGCCACTGTTAAAGCAGATGTCTGTTTTGGATGGGCTTACAAGAAGCTATTCAAATGATAAWAGAMTGGAGCTTTTGGCYGACCTGGTGCATATGCAACTGAACCGGACGTTCTCCGTTAGACAAAGGCAACAGGAGYTGCTCGTYTACTATTGCCTGCAAAAATATGCCGGCTCACGTTTGGCCCGCGAAARGACTTCAGTCTAGTGATCACTTTTGTCTCTTTTACTGACGAGTAGAGCCGGCTGGATTTTTTCCCGGAACGCGGTACGGTAAGTCCCTCCAATCGGAATACTCACCTCTCCGCTTAGTCTTACCTGGGCGTATTCTAACGAATGAATAGCTGCATGGTTGACGATATAAGACTGATGGATCCTGGAAAAACCTTCAACAGGTAACTTGGAAAGGACTTCCGCTAAAGTGAGGTAAGTRGTTACTTTTTCATCATTCATATGGATAATGATATAGTTGCCTATATTTTCGATATAACGGATCTCTGCGATAGTGATCCGGTTAAATTTTCCTTTAATGTTGCTTTTGATGAAAAAAAATGGGCTAGCTGTGATTTGGTTGGTCTGACTGGTGAGATTTGAACGCACCCTGGTAACTGCCTTTAAAAACCTGGCGTAATTGATGGGCTTTAACAGGTAATCTACTGCATCTTTTTCAAACGCTTCCGGTGCGTACTCCCGGTAGGAGGTTGTGAAAATAATGTTGCTCGCTGAACCTATAAGGTCTGCCACATCAAGGCCATTGAGCTGTGGCATATCGACATCTAAAAGAACAATATCGGGTGTTGGGATAGTACATAATTCTTCCAGCGCTAAAAGCGGGTTGGTGGAGCTGCCAACCAGTTCCAGGCCTGGGGTTTGATTGATGTACTTATCGAGTACTTCAATTGAATGATATTCATCATCAATAATATAGCAGGTTAAACTCATAATTTAAGGGTTAAAGTGAGTTCGTAAAATTCGCCAGGCTCGTTGATTTCCAGCTTATAGTTGTCTTTATAAAATGAATCCATGCGGAGCCGGATGTTCTGCAGACCCAGTGCTTTTCGCTGACGGAGATGTCCGTTCTTTGATTTTTTTAAGTTTCTGCTGTGAAAAGTTAACTGACCGTTTTCATCCGTAAACAGTTTGAGCAAAGCTGGCGAATCGGATTCGGCTAAATTTCCATGTTTAAATATATTTTCAGTCAACGTAAGCAGGATCAGCGGAATTATTTTATAACGACTGAAATCACCATGCAGTTCCGGCTTAAGATATAGAGGTTCTTTAAACCTGTAGCGGTTGATCGCGATGAGGTTTTCAATCTGCTCAACTTC
>NZ_JBFTRT010000242.1:0-12633 GCF_056399685.1 Pedobacter sp. 01N416 | reverse complement strand
GACTTTCTCCAGCTCTTTTTTATAATCATAATCATCAGGTAATTCTACTTTCGGGCGGAGCATCAAAGATTTTATGATTGGAGAAAGTTCATCATCTTCTCTTACAATCTCTTCTTTTTTGATAACAGCTTTTAAATAATTCTCTACTACTGCAGAAAGACTTCTGCCTTGTTGTTCTGCATAAGCTTTTGCCTGTTTAATAACAGACTTATCTATGGTTAAGGTTAGTTTAGTGTTCATGGCCTTATAATTGCTGATGTCAAGATGTAAAGATACATAGTTGCCTGGATACGTGCAAAAATAAAATATAATGCACGTGTAATTTTGTTTGCACCTTAAACCTTCCACCTTAAAACCCTCTACCTTTTTCTTATCTTTACCACGTGAGCAATACCATAATCAACGTTAAAAATTTAACCAAGCAATATCAGGCAGAACAGGCCGGAGGTATTAAAAATGTAAGTTTCGAAATCAAAAGAGGCGATATAGTGGCCATAATCGGAGAAAGTGGCAGTGGAAAATCGACCTTACTGAAATCCATTTACGGATTGCTGAAAACCGATGAGGGTGAAATCTTTTTCGAAGATCAAAGGGTTAAAGGTCCTGATGAACAACTCATTCCAGGCCACAAACAGATGAAAATGGTTACGCAGGATTTTTCGTTAAATATTTATGCGAAGGTTTACGATAATATTGCCTCACAACTCTCAAATACCGACCTTAAAACCAAAGCCGAAAAAACGCTTCAGATTATGGAGCACCTTCGGATTTCGCCACTCCAGAACAAAAAAATCATCGAACTGAGCGGGGGAGAGCAGCAGCGTGTAGCCATAGCAAAAGCAATGGTTGCCGATACACAGGTTTTACTTTTAGACGAACCTTTTAGTCAGGTTGATGCGCTACTTAAGAATCAACTGCGTGCCGATATTAAACGAGTAGCCTCCGAAACTGGTGTTACCGTAATTTTGGTTTCTCACGATCCGGCTGATGGTTTGTTTTTGGCCGATCAGTTACTGATTCTAAAAAACGGCGAATTGCTACAAACCGGAAAACCAGCTGACATTTACCAGCACCCAAAACACATTTACACCGCTCAGATTTTAGGCAATGCTGTGGTTTTATCAAAAGCCGATGCCGAAAAAATTGGTTTAAAAACGGAAAAAGAATTCGTTGTGTTTTATCCCGAATGGGCTGAAATAAGCAATAGTTGGAGCAGCAGGCGCTATGAGGTAAAGGATGTGTACTACAAAGGTTTTTATGATGAACTGCTTTTGGAAAGAAATGGTGTTAACATCCGTGTCTTACAGCTAAACAGGGGAGAGCATAAAAAAAACGACCACGTTCAATTGAACATCAGTCGTTTTTTGGAGTTTTAAATACTAGTTATAAATCGTTTCCAACAAGAACTATTTTTACCCTTACTGTTGATGTAGGTTTTATTGGAGTTGTTGCCTGGTAATCTGAACTTTGTACATCGATAGATACACCGCCTTTGTATACTTCAAAACTATAGGCATCAACATTATAAACAAAAGGTAGCGCTATATAACTGGCTCCACTGTTATAAGAAATGTAAACCAAAGTTCCTTCATTGTCGACATGATACTGGTCGATTTCAGGAACAGAAATATCTGCAGTAAATGTTTTTTGGTCATTACTTAATACCCATGCATTGGGAGATATATCTTTAACGACAGTTAAAATGGCATTGCCTGGTTGAACAATCGTGTCTTTTTTGCAAGAAGCCAGACCTAGTGTGGCAATGCAAAGCATTAAGATGGTAAATTTTTTCATGTTGATTAGTGTTTATTTGTGTGTGTGATATCGGTATTACAAATCTGTTGCCAAAAAAATATAATTGTGGATTAATGGATTAATTATTGTGCAACAGATTAAATACATAAATGTTGGCACCTTATTTTTTTAAAACATGAAGCTCTTTTTTCGCCTCTTACCCTGGTTAATTTTAATCGTTGCGGGGTATTTATTTATCTCCAAAAAGTTCAGCATCAATACCTCTGTAGAGAGCAAACATCAGCTTCTGGTAGAGAAAATTGAGGCCATTGGTAAATTGGAGCTGGTAAGGTACCAGATTAGCGATGTTTTAGAACATAAAAATAAAACAGACTTTTTACCCGAAGCAAGTGTTTTATTGATTGTTAAAGCCGAAGCAGTAGGTTGTATCGACTTAACAAAAATTACCCGTGAAGATATTGATATTGATGCGGACACCGCTGTAGTAAATTTGCCACAGCCTGAAATATGTTATGTAAAAATCGACCATAAAAATTCGCGTGTTTACGATACGAAAATGGCTTTCTTCCGCGAAGCCGGTTTGGTAGATGAAGCGTATAAAGCAGCCGAAAGACAAGTAACTGCTGAGGTTAAAAAATCGAGTATTTTAACACAAACAAAAACCAATGCTACAACGGTACTTAAACCGATTATAGAAGGTTTGGGCTATAAGAATGTGAGGTTTACTTTTGAGTAGGGCTTAGAAGGTTTAAGGTTAAGCGATCGTCACCCTGAATTTATTTCAGGGTCTTTTTGGAAAGAGTAGAACTAGTAAAACTTCGGAGGTTTGCAGGATAGATGCTGATCCCGAAGGTTCGGGACAGCATGACGACATAACCAAATCTTATTTCAAAAAATCTTCTCTATGTGGATTAAAAATATCAATCAATAAACCCGCTTCTAAACAAAATACACCATGAAATACATTTGATGGGGCAAAGAAAACATCACCTTCATTTAAAATTTTCTTATCATCACCCATGGTTACTTCAAAACTTCCTTTTGCTACATAGCTCATTTGTAAATGAGGATGATTGTGAATGGTACCAATGGCATCTTTTTCAAATTCCACTTTAACCAACATCAACTGATTATCGTAAGCCATAATTTTGCGTTTAACGCCTGCTCCTAAATCTTCCCAATCAATATCGCTGTCAGCAATTAATGCCTTGTTGCTTAAGTCTTTGAAATTCATTTTTCTCTATTAAGATGTGTCATGTTGAGCTTGTCGAAACACTGTGATTGTCCTTCGACAGGCTCAGGATGACAAAGGAATTAAATTATACTTTGCGTGCTTAGCGAAAAACTTTGCGCCCTTCGCGGTTAAATAACCTTAAACCAAATACTCAAACAAAGTCTGATCCTGGTTTAGCTCAATAATTTCAAATTTAAAATCTTTCATGCGTTGTAATAAACTTGCATAATCGTTTTTATTAGAAAGTTCAATACCAACCAAAGCGGGGCCATTTTCTTTATTTGTTTTTTTAATAAACTCGAAACGGGTAATGTCATCCTGTGGACCTAAAACTTCATTCACAAATAACTTTAAAGCACCTGGTCTTTGTGGGAAACGTACAATGAAATAATGTTTCAAGCCTTCGAAAAGCAAAGATTTCTCTTTAATCTCCTGCATACGCTCAATATCGTTATTTCCACCGCTTACGATACAAACTACCGTTTTACCGGCAATCTGGTCTTTAAGCTGATCTAATGCAGCCACAGACAGTGCTCCCGCAGGTTCAACCACAATGGCATCTTCGTTATACAATTTTAAAATGGTCGTACAGATTTTTCCTTCAGGGATTAAATGCATCTGATCAAGCAGTTCCTTACAATATTCGTAAGTGATATGGCCAATTCTTTTTACAGCTGCACCATCCACAAATCGGTCTATTTCTTCTAAGGTAAACGGACCACCATATTCCATCGCCGTAACCATTGATGGTGCACCAAGTGGTTCAACACCAACTAATTTCACTTCAGGCTTAACGGTTTTCATGTAAGCGCTTACACCCGATGCCAAACCGCCTCCACCAACCGGCATTACAATCATATCCAGGTCAGGTAGATCTTCGTAAATTTCTACACCAACCGTTGCCTGTCCTTCAATTACTTTTTCATCATCGAAAGGTGGAATAAAAGTGGCTGATTTTTCGGCACTATAAGCTAAAGCTTCTTTTAAACAATCATCAAAAGTATCGCCTACTAAAACCACTTCAACATTGTCGCCACCAAACATGTAAGTTTGTTTAACCTTTTGTTTCGGTGTAATCTCTGGCATAAAAATCACCCCTTTAATGCCGAGTTTTTTACATGAATAGGCCACGCCTTGTGCATGGTTCCCCGCACTTGCACAAACTACACCGTTAATTAATGCATCTTGTGGCAAGGAGCTAATTTTATTGTAAGCACCACGCAATTTGTACGAGCGTACAATTTGCAAGTCTTCTCTTTTTAAATAAATATTGGCATTGTAATGAGCAGAAAGTCCGGCGTTAAACTCTAAAGGTGTACGTTTTACCACCCCTTTTAACCTTTGCGATGCAGATAAAAAATCTAATGTATTCGGTGTTGTAGTATTCATTGTTGTAGTATCAAGTAGAGAGAATCAAGTACCAAGACTGATATTCTCTTATATTTTTTGTAAAGCAGGGTTTGGTGTTCCATCGGTTGCAGCTGTCCTGCTTTACATTTTATTTCGCTGCGCTTCATGCTCATTTCAATCAGGTTTAGGTGAACTAAGTGTTTGTGTTTCAAACTTAAATCCTCCCCTGTCCCCTCCCAAAGGGGGGCACCCCTCAAAGTTTTTTTGAGGCAATTCGCCGATCGCTTTTAGCTTTGGTCCTTAACCTTTCAGCTTTTACGCCAAATGCAAAGCAACCAATTGGTTTAAATCGTAATCGTTAATGCCTTGTTTGCTATCGGCTAAAACCAAAAATTGTTTGTAAACAATATCTAAATGATCTTTTTCCAATTTATGGCCTAAACGGTCTAAATGGTGTTTTAAAGCATGGCGTCCGCTTCTTGCAGTCAATACAATAGTTGCATCAGGGAAACCAACATCTTCTGGTTTAATAATTTCGTAGTTTTCACGGTTTTTCAAGAAACCATCCTGGTGGATACCTGAGCTATGTGAAAATGCATTTCCACCAACAATTGCTTTGTTCGGTTGTACCGGCATGTTCATCTGGTTCCGCACCATATGGCTCATTTCATAGAAACGGGTCGCATCAATTTGGGTGTTTAAGCCTAAAATCTTGTGCGTTTTCAAAATCATGACGACTTCTTCCATAGATGTATTGCCTGCACGCTCTCCGATGCCGTTAATGGTACATTCTACCTGGCGGGCACCATTTTGTAAGCCTGCGATAGAATTCGCTGTAGCCAAGCCTAAATCGTTGTGGCAGTGCACAGAGATAATGGCTTTATCGATATTTTTTACGTTCTCTTTCAAAAAAAGAATTTTCGAGCCATACTGATCTGGTAAGCAATATCCGTTGGTATCTGGAATATTTACCACGGTGGCACCGGCAGCAATTACTGCTTCAACCATTTTAGCTAAAAATTCGATATCGGCACGGCCGGCATCCTCTGCGTAGAATTCAACATCTTGTCACGCAATGTCGTGTCGAAAATATAAACTTTGTTTGGGTCGTGAATCATAATCTTAAGTTTAGGAAGTGATTAATTTTTGTGATAAGAATTTAAGAACCAATTTGCCCATTTCGGCTGTGCCTAAAACTTTAAACCGGTTTGTATTTTGGTCGGCAATGTCATGTGTTCTAAAACCTTCTTTCAATACCTGGTCGATGGTGTCAACCAATAATTTGGCTTCTTCTTTTAGTCCGAAGCCAATTTCTAACATTAGTGCTGCCGATAGGATAGAAGCCAATGGATTAGCTAAATCTTTACCTGCAATATCGTGTGCAGAACCGTGGATCGGCTCGAAGAAACCTGTGCTTTCGCCAACAGATGCCGAAGCCAGCATACCCATTGAACCTGCAATCTGCGAAGCCTCATCTGTTAAAATATCTCCAAATAAATTGGCGGTTAAAACCACATCGAATTTTTTAGGGTTTTTGATCAACTGCATGGCTGCATTATCGATAAACATATGCTCTGTTTCTACATCAGGATATTGTTTTGCAATTTCCTGAACAGTTTCGCGCCATAAGCGAGAGCTTTCTAAAACATTGGCTTTATCTACCGAACATAATCTTTTGTTACGTTGCTGTGCAGCCTGGTAAGCTTTATGTGCAATGCGTTCTACTTCATAACGGTGGTAAATCATTAAATCTGAAGCCGTATTACGGTCCTCCGAGCGTGTTTTTTCACCAAAGTAAACATCACCTGTTAATTCGCGGAAGAACAAAATATCGGTTCCTCTTAAAATTTCCGGTTTGATGCTCGATGCCTGAAGAAGTTCATCAAATAGTAATATTGGGCGGAGATTAGCGAATAAACCCAGTTCCTTACGGATTTTTAATAGACCTTGTTCTGGTCTAACTTTTAAACTTGGGTCGTTATCATATTTGGCGTGGCCAATGGCTCCAAAAAGGATAGCATCACTTTGTCTTGCTTTTTCTAACGTTTCATCTGGCAAAGGCTCGCCGGTAACTTCAATAGCCGCATGGCCCATTAAAGCTTCTTCGAACACAAATTCATGGCCAAAAATTTCGGCAATTTTTTCTAATGCTGCTTTTCCCCAAGTGGTAACCTCGGGCCCAATACCATCTCCAGGTATTACTAAAATGTTCTTCTTCATTGTTGACTCCTCTTTTGCTTTACAATTGCTTATTGGTTGCCACGGAAGCACAGAAATCACAGAAAAATTTTGTTTCCGTGTTCACCGTGTTTCCGTGGCCAAGCTTGCATCAGCTTAATATTTCTGTGTTTAAACTTTCGACGACTTTTACCTCGCCTTTTTCTAACAATATTCTTTTTTCTATGCAGGTTGGCAGCTGCGATTCAAAATGGCCAACGTAAATTAAGGTCATCCCGTTGCTGCACAATTCATCAACCAATTGGTTAAAATGTTTTGTTTGCTGTTGGTCTAAACCCTGGCAAGGTTCATCCAGAATTAACAGTTCCGGATTTTTTATAATCGTTCGCGCTAACAATACCAATCGCTGTTTACCGAGTGGAAGTGCGGTTAATAATTCATTTTTGTTTTCGGTTAATCCAAAATACTCAATCAGCTCATCAACTTGTGCTCTTTTGCTATAAGGCAATTGCTGAAACAGCCCCACGGTATCGTAAAAGCCCGAAGCAATGCATTTCCAAACGGTTGAAGTGGCATCGAAATACCAATGAAACTCCGGCGATATTAAACCAATATGCTGCTTAATATCCCAAATGCTTTCGCCAGTTCCACGCCTGTTGCCAAACAAATAAAGCTCGTTGGCGTAAGATTGGGGGTGATCGCCGTTGATTAAACTCAATAAAGTAGATTTTCCTGAGCCATTAGGGCCTTGCAATAACCATTTTTCGCCAGCTTTAACTTCCCAGTTGATGTTTTTTAGCACCTGTTTTTCGCCATAGCTGATGTTGACATCAACCATCGTTACCATATCAGTTGATGAATAAATTGGCGACTCCTTTAAAAAAGCGGGGATTTTCCTTTTATGTATTTCAGGTGGAAGATCTCCAATTTCTCTTGAAAATGAGCTTACAATCTGCCCGTCTATAATCTCCGCAAAAGAATCGATGCTTTCTGGAAATTCTAAATCATTACAGATTAAAATTAATTGTACACCTTCTGCTGTAATCTGGTCTAAAAGTGTATTCAGGTTTTTGCGCGATGCTTTATCTAAACCGGTATAAGGCTGATCGATAATTAACAATTGAGGTTTTAACCATAAGGCTTTAACCAGCTGCAGTTTTTTATGTTCGCCGCTTGATAATTCGATTAGCTGTGAACTGGCAAAAGTAGCAAAGCCCAGTGCTTCTAAAATGGGTTCAACCAGATCGAAATGAAGCCCTTTTTCTTTGCCGTAAGCTACCAGTTCTGCATGTACTGTTAAAGTATCATTGGCCTGTAAACTGGTGTAGCGTTGCTGATAATAAAAGTTTGCAACACCTTCGAGATTTTTAAACTGATACCAGCTTTCTACAAATAAAACTTCGGCCGGTAATTTACTTTGGGCGTCGTAATTGATTTCAATACTACCTTGAGAAGGAATTAAACCCGCAATCGCTTTAGCCAAAGAAGTTTTTCCACTGCCACTTTCGCCCCATAAAACCCAGTTTTGGCACACATTTACTTCCCAATACAAATCCTTTAGTACCGCTTTATTGCGGTAACTTAAGTTTAGGTTTTGTATGTAGACAAATGGTTTAAGCATTATTTTGCTTGTTCAAATTCTGCGATTAATTCTTTTTGGGCCAAGATGAAATCGATATCATCATAACCGTTTATCAAACACGATTTTTTGTAAGGATTGATCTCAAATGATTCTTGAGCACCAGTTTCTACAATGGTAACCGTTTGATTTTCTAAATCAACTTCTAGGGCTGATTTTGGATTGTTGTCAACCGCGTTGAAAATCTGCGCCAAGAATTCATCACTTACCTGGATGGGTAATAAACCATTGTTCAAGGCATTTCCTTTAAAGATGTCGGCAAAGAAACTGCTGATTACCGCGTCAAAACCAGCATCTTGAATAGCCCATGCAGCGTGCTCGCGACTACTGCCACAGCCGAAGTTTTTTCCTGCTACTAAAACCTGGCCGCTATAGGTTGGGTTATTCATCACGAAATCAGCTTTAGGCTGGTTATCGTTTTCATAACGCCAATCGCGGAACAAGTTTTCGCCAAAACCCTCGCGGGTAGTCGCTTTTAGAAACCTCGCAGGGATAATCTGGTCGGTATCGATGTTCTCTATATTTAAAGGCACTACTGCCGATGTTAATTTTGTGAATTTTTTCATTATTAATGACGATTACACAGATTTAAATGATTTCACCGATTGGGGTGATTTCACTGATTTAATATTTATTATAAACCTTCAGCCTTCCACCTTAGTAAAGTGTTCAACTGTTGGGAAGGGATCATAAAAGTGATGTAATAACTTTTTCCAATCCTGGTATGCTGCTGACCCTCTGAAACCTTCGGTATGTGCCTCCAGTGTTTTCCAGTTTACCAACAGGATATATTTATTTTCTACCTCTATACATTTTTGAAGCTGATGCGAAATGTAACCTTCCATTGAGGAAATGATTTTTTGTGCTTTGTTAAAAGCTTTTTCAAAATCAGCCGATAATCCGGCTTTTACATTTAATATGGCAACTTCTAGTATCATATATTTTAAAGTTGTCATTCTGAGGAACGAAGAATCTGTTTCTTAGCTTGCAGATGCTTCATTCTTCAGTATGACTTTATTTTAAGCCTTCTCCAACAAATCCCTTACATCAGTAATTTTTCCGGTTACAGCAGCAGCTGCTGCAGTAAGTGGACTGGCCAATAATGTACGTGCATTTTGCCCTTGTCTGCCTTCGAAGTTTCTGTTTGATGTAGATACACAATATTTACCTGCCGGGATTTTATCTTCGTTCATACCTAAACAGGCACTACAGCCTGGTTCGCGTAATTGGAAACCAGCGGCTTCGAAAATTTTATCCAAACCTTCGTTTTTAGCTTGTTGCTCAACTTGTTTCGATCCTGGAACAATCCAAACCGTAACATTATCGGCTTTGCGTTTATCTTTAACAAAATCGGCAACTTCGCGTAAATCTTCAATGCGTGAGTTGGTACAGCTTCCGATGAATACATAATCAACCGGTTTCCCGATTAATGAGGAATCGTCATCAAAGCCCATATAATCTAACGCTTTCTGGTACGAAAGTTTTTCTTTTTCTGGTTGTGCACCAGTTGCCGGAATATGTTCCTGAATACCCATACCCATTCCTGGGTTTGTACCATAGGTAATCATAGGTGCGATATCTGCTGCATCGAAAGTTAAAACACTATCGAATTTCGCATCAGCATCGCTATATAATGTTTTCCAATAAGCTAAAGCTTTATCCCACTCTTCGCCAGCTGGAGCAAATTCTCTTCCTTTAATGTAATCGAAAGTGGTTTGGTCAGGTGCAATTAATCCACCGCGTGCACCCATTTCGATACTCATGTTACAGATCGTCATACGGGCTTCCATACTTAAAGCTTCGATTGCTGAACCTGCGTATTCTATAAAATAACCTGTACCGCCTGCGGCAGAGATTTTAGCAATAATGTATAAGATAATGTCTTTAGCGCCAACACCTTTTTCAAGCTCGCCGTTTACCTCAATTTTCATGGTTTTAGGTTTCGACTGCAATAAACATTGCGTTGCAAAAACCTGCTCTACCTGCGAAGTACCGATACCAAATGCAATGGCACCAAAAGCACCATGGGTTGAGGTATGGCTATCGCCGCAAACCATGGTTTTACCTGGTAAGGTGATACCCAACTCAGGGCCGATAACATGTACAATGCCTTGAAAAGGATGGCCTAAACCATACAGTTCTACACCAAATTCTGCACAATTTTTGGTTAACATATCCACCTGATAGCGCGAAAGCTCCTCTTTAATTGGCAATAACTGATTTAACGTAGGTACGTTATGATCGGCAGTTGCAACAGTTTGCTTCGGACGAAAAACAGGTAATCCTCTTTTACGCAAACCATCAAACGCCTGCGGAGAGGTTACCTCATGTATTAAGTGTGTATCAATGTATAAAATATCAGGAAATCCTTCTTCACTTTTTACAACGTGAGCATCCCAAATTTTTTCTACTAATGTTTTTGACATTTTATTATTATTTAATGTTTGTCAGTCTGAGCCTGTCGAAGACTTTTTCGTTATAGAAACAAAAAGAGTTCCTTCGACAAGCTCAGGATGACATTCTTTTGTTTCTATGCAGTTTTAATCGCTTTCATTGCAGTCATTGCTTTACGCAAAGTTGCTCCAATCTGTTCTACCTGGTGAGAGCGGATAGCCTCGTTGATATCGATTAATTGTCTGTTATCAACAGCGCCATCTTTACCTTCATTGAAGTTTTTACCAACTAGATCAGTATCTACTTTTTTCATGAAATCGCCCAAAAGCGGTTTACAAGCCTGATCGAACAAATAACAACCGTATTCAGCAGTATCAGAAATAACACGGTTCATTTCGAACAATTTCTTACGTGCAATGGTGTTGGCAATAAGTGGTGTTTCGTGTAACGATTCGTAGTAAGCCGACTCTGGTTTGATACCTGCCTGTACCATGGTTTCGAAAGCCAATTCAACACCAGCGCGAACAAAAGCTACCATTAAAGTATAGTTATCGAAATATTCCTGCTCACCGATTTTAACATCACCAGCAGGCGTTTTTTCGAAAGCAGTTTCGCCGGTTTCAGCTCTCCATTTTAATAAATTTTTATCTCCGTTTGCCCAATCTTCCATCATGGTCCGGCTAAATTCGCCACTCATAATATCATCCTGGTGTTTTTGAAATAATGGACGCATAATATCTTTCAATTCTTCCGAAATTTCGAAAGCTTTGATTTTAGCTACATTGCTTAATCTGTCCATCATGGCCGTAATACCACCTTGTTTTAAGGCTTCGGTAATTACCTCAACACCATATTGAACCAATTTAGAAGCATAACCTGCATCGATTCCTTTTTCTACCATTTTATCGAAAGATAGGATAGAACCTGTTTGCAATAAACCACAAAGGATGGTTTGCTCGCCCATTAAATCTGATTTTACCTCAGCTACGAAAGATGATTTTAATACACCAGCTCTGTGACCGCCTGTACCTGCGCAATATGCTTTTGCCTGTGCCAATCCTTTACCTTGAGGATCGTTTTCAGGGTGAACTGCAATTAAGGTAGGAACACCAAAACCACGAACATATTCTGCTCTAACTTCGCTACCTGGGCATTTAGGCGCAACCATAATAACGGTTAAATCTTTACGGATCTGCATACCTTCTTCAACGATATTGAAACCGTGAGAATATAACAAAGTAGCTCCTTCTTTCATTAAAGGCATAATTGCATTTACAACAGCAGTATGTTGTTTATCTGGAGTAAGGTTAATTACTACATCTGCATTTGGAATCAGTTCTTCGTAAGTGCCAACTGTAAAATTGTTTTCAGTTGCATTTTTCCACGAATCGCGTTTGCCTTCAATTGCTTCCTTACGTAAAGTGTAGCTTACATCTAAACCACTATCTCTTAAATTTAAACCTTGGTTTAAGCCTTGTGCGCCACAACCTACAATTACCAGTTTTTTACCTTTTAATGCGCTAACGCCATCTAAAAATTCAGAACTGTCCATGAAGTCGCAAACACCTAATTGGTTTAATTTTTCTCTAAGAGGTAATGTGTTAAAATAATTTGCCATTGTTTTTTATTGGTTAATTTCTATTTAATTATCGTTATATATTCTTTTTTACTTCGGGTTGATTACACAGATGAGGTGATTACACTGGCTTTTTTTATAATCAGTTCATATCTCATCTGTTTTACATCTCCCATTTTATACCAGTTTCTTCAGCGCCCATGCATAACCTTGGTGTACATTATCGTGGCCAATAGTTGTGATCAGAATTTCTTCAATGTTGTTCATCTGTACGCCATAGGTAGCTGTTGTAAAAGGAGTGATGCTCGAAAATTTTCCGTTCGCATAATCTTCTTTTATTTTTTCAATGCTTTCTAACGCGATGGTTTTCAATTCAGCTACTTCTTCTTCTATTACGGTGTAAGTTGGCTTCGTATCTTTTTTATAATACTCGTTAAATTTTACCGAAGCAGCATCTTGTAATACACCTGTACGAACATAACAAAGCGTTTGCGTGCTCACTACAAC
>NZ_JBFTRT010000241.1:0-7238 GCF_056399685.1 Pedobacter sp. 01N416 | reverse complement strand
CTGCATGTATAGCAATAGAGAATTGTGGTACATCTCTTTTTTGCAGACTTACTTTTGCTACTTTTTCAAAATCATCGTTATAATCATAAGTAACAATAGAATCTGTTTGTTGTATCGTACTTGACCAATTAAAATCTACACTGCCTTTATAATATTTTAATACACTATCGGCCTCAATGCTGAAATTCTTTGTTTTAAAAGCCCGATGAGTTATATTTTTGAAATCAGCATTTAGCCACAAACTGGCAATAGCATCTTTATTATGCCCACGGTTGCTCTGTGTATTCGTTGGGATAATCTCGTTGGCAGTAACCATATCGCTAAAATTAACTACTCCATTATCAAAATTAACAGATCCTTTATGTAATGCGGTTTCGAAAGCAATGTGCTGTACAGATTTTGCTGTATGCTTAAACCTGCTCTCGGTTACTTTTATAAAGTTTTTCTGGCTTAATATGTTCATCAAAGTTCCGTCAACATTTTCTATTTTAACCGATAACGAAACAGCGGCACTTTTACTGTCGTAATAAATAACCACATTACCCAGTTTCGATTTAGCGACATTTATACCCTCAGTCTTTTTAGTTATCTCCAAATGCAATAAATCTCTTAAAGTGTTTTCAAAATCATTGACATTCTTAACTTCAAATCGCGAAAAGTAAATTCCAGATTTGCCCTGTAAAGTATAGAAATATAAACTTGCAGGTATTTCTAAACCATTATTAAATTTGTCGGGCTTATTTGAGGTGTCCTTTTTAAAGTCAGATTTAAAATAATAGCCAGGGTTACTCACTATATTCGCGAAAAGTGTTTTGTAAAGCTCATCAACATTGATTTTTATTAAGCTCGTCGCATTTTTCGGAATTAAGGTTTGCTCGGCATCGTATCTCCTGTATTTAGAAACACCAACAAAAAAAATAAGCAGCAATAAAACTATTGCTGCTGTTATTTTTAAAAATTTCTTCATGGAATATGGTTAACTGTTTAAATCGGTTAACTGTAAACTGCCGACTGATAATTGCCAACTAAACTACTTAGCTGCATTTTCAATTAAAGAAAACAGATATTTCAATGCATTTTCATGTCCGTTCGGAATTTCTGCGCTAATATCTGCTGAAACCAGTCTGCCCTTAATCGGGTTCGATTTCATGTATACATTGCCCATTTTCTCTAAAGTGCTATTAAATTTCTTAGCGGTTTCTTCACCACCAATTTCCGAATCTGGTACTTTGCCCACCAGGTTTTTGGCATTAAACAGAAAACTGAAATTGTTTTTGCTCAATAGTTGTTTGTGCAGTTTACTTAATTTATTGCTGTTGTATTGATTGTTGCTAATGCCCTGCATTTCAGTTAACGAATTGCCGAAAAATACAATACCATCTTTAATCATAAAGTAAATATCAATCGGGCTTTTCTTTTCCAATATTTTATAAATGTTGTTCTCAACAGATACATAATTTYTGTTTACACCATATTTAATCAGTTTGTTAATCAATCTGTGATCTTCTGATGAAAACATAAAAAGGAAATCAGGCAATGTTTCTTTCTTGGTTTTAACTATTTCTTTTTGTTTGTAATCATCATCATATTCGTAAGTGGTATAAGTAACGTCTTTTGTGTTTAATCCATTAATTACGAATAACGCATCGCCTTTAATTACCTTGCTTACAGCTTCTTCATCTAGCAAAAGACTGAAGAGCTCAGTACCAAGATCAATTTCTTCATCCATTTTGCCCCCCAATAAAGAACCATAGGTTTGTTTCATTAATTTAGGGAATTCTTCCAGATAAGCTTTGGTATCAATCGAATAACTCATAAAACCGAGCGCTTTTTCGCTGTTTACATATTTCAAAAAGTTTTTGTTTAACTTTCTGTTCATGATTTTTTTATACGCATCTGCCTGTTCCTGCGCCAATTCTAAGCCTGTTGAGATGCGGAAACTCTTGTCGTCCATAAAAAGTTTCGCATTTAAACTGCCATAACCTTTCATTAACCCTGCTTTACCATAAGCACCAAATTCAGGAGAAATCGAATTATAAACATCTTGAAGGCTCGATACCCAAAGTTCTGCAATGGCTTTATTATCTAAACTTGCCGTGTATGATTTATTATTTTCGATAGACTCGTAACTGCCAGTGAAAATCTGATCAGCCTGGGCGGTCATCCAGGTAAAAGCCAATCTCTTTTTCTTTGCATCTTGTTCCAAACGCTCTTGTTGGTAGGCATCATATTGCTCATCAACAATACCATGAACAGGAGTCATGGCGCTCGCAGTATCGACTGCGAATTCTCTTGCTTCTCTGGATTCTTCAACATCTGAATCTATTCTAGCAACTTTTTTAGATTTTTTGGCCGTTTTCTTTTTACCGGTTTTTTTCGTTCCGGCAGTTTTTTTAGTATTCTTTTTAGCCGTCGATTTTTTCCGAACTTTTACTTTTTCAATAACCGGGGCATCAACTGCTTCTACCATAGGCTCATCTGTTGTTACATAAGCAGAGTCTACAGCCACAGCCGCGCTATCAGCAACTATTGCATCGTCACTTTGGAACCTTATATCTTTAATCCCATAACGTGCAGATTTAACTGAATCAGCAAAGAAAGATCCTTTTATGCTTCCGGTTACAAAATACAGCATGTTGTTGTTCCATTTAATAATGCTCGTGCTATCAGGCAAAACCATCGTACGGATATCGCCCTGCTGTGTAAACTTTTTCTCTTTGGTGTCAATCAGATTTTCGAATTTTTTAGCATCTTTTATCGGAATAAGAAAACAGTTATAGGTAATACTATCGCTTAACTGATTAAAGTAATACATGTTTTTCTCCAGGTTGATGCCGAAATCTTCTATACTGGTAAAACTTTTATCAAGTGATTTTGATGTTTCTGTCAATAATTTCTTGCCTACAAAAGATTCGTTAAAATCTTTTACAAACATCAATTTAAATACGTTATCGCCTTTAATTGTGGCAACTGTGAAGGCATTTGCAGGTATTTTCTTAATTAGATCCTGAGCCTTGGCCAGATTAAACGATAAGAAAAGAGCGATTGCAATTAGAATTTTTTTCATTGGATATAATTTGTTTTTTTAGCGGTTATGAAGCTATCAGGAGCAGATTCATCTCGGTTTGTGAAAGGTATGCTCCTGATGGTTTCATTAGATATTATTTTGGTTTTTAGCGGTTATGAAGCTATCATGAGCATATTCATCTCAGTTTGTGAACGGTATGCTCCTGATGGTTTCATTAGATATAATTTGTTTTCAGTGGAGATGAAACTATCGAGGATTACACGTTGGTTTCATTTTATTTAGATAGTTGTATAGAATTAGATACGTTAATTTTTCCGTTAATTAAATCCATAATGCTGCTTTTTAACATCACGGCTTTTTTAGATTTCGATACATTTGATGCCGGGTTGGTGCTACTTGTTACAACAGTTTCGAAACGATAGATGCTGGTGTAAGTTGCGCCGTTAAAAATTGCCTTGTCTTTTGCTTTTAATTTATTGAATTCTGTTTTAGCGCTACCTATTGCCTGATATTTTCGGCTAAAGGTTTTGGTGGCCTTGTTATAAGTATACGAGGAGGTGTTAGTAGCCTTAATTTTTTGCTGGGCAAGAATGTTTTTGGTAATATTATTGATATTTGAAACATCTTTAAAAGAAAAACTAATGGTTGCGATGTAATTATTAAAATCGCTCGTGCTTTTTACATTCGAAATTCCTTCCGATTTTCTTAAATAGGCCACTGCTTCATTTAATTCCTGTTGAATTTTTTGTTTGCTGGGCACTTTATAGTCTTGTACGCTATCCAAAAGCATTACCGAAGCCACTTTGGTTTTGCTCTGGCTTAAGTTTATGGTGAGTACCATATCGCCGGTTCCGTCGTTTTTCATGGCAATTTCTTCAATTACTTCAAAACAAGAGCTTAAAAAAGGTATCAAAACTATAAATAACAAAAGCGTATAAAACTGCTTTAATTTCATGTTAATCCGGTTTATGTTCTATTGTGGGATGTAAAAAAGGGATGATTACCTGATAAGCCAAACTTAACAATTTCAGCCCAAACTTTTAAATGATTTAAGATATTACTTAAGATCGGTTATAAATAGTGGCTTTTGAGAAAATATTTTACTTTAAAAATCAGATAATTGTCAATATAAAGACAAGAAAAATGTAAAAGAATGCTGGCTAAGCCGATTTTTCTATCTTTGTTGCCAGCTTTTACAACAAGTATAACCATGAAGAAAAGTGCAATCATTGGATTGATTACCATCGCAATTTCCGTAGGGATTTTATTTAGCTTGAACGCAAATACCGACACCTACTCTAATTTCAAACAGGCAACCCTTTCTGAGAAAGAAGAGCATGTTATGGGCTATTGGGTAAAATCGATGGGTACTTATTACGACGCCGTAAAAGACGCTAACCATTTTGCATTCCACATGAAAGATGAAAAGGGAGAAGTGAGAGAGGTAATTTACGCAGGTACCAAACCGCAGGATTTCGAAAAATCAGAAAAGCTTGTGTTAATCGGTAAGATGAACAAAGACAAGTTTTACGCGTCGAAAATTTTAATGAAATGCCCATCTAAATATAATGATAACCTTGTTGAAATTAATAAAGACGGTAAGGTTGACACGGTAGGTAAGTACGGCGAGAAAAAATATAACTAATTTTAATGGATATTCAATTTGTAGGCGAAAACCTGCTACCGGGTAAAATCGGGCAGTTTTTTATTGTGCTGGCGTTTAGTGCATCATTACTTTCAACAATCGCATACTTTTATGCCAGTCGCGATAAAAATTTAGAAGATAAATCTTGGCGTAACTTAGGCCGGATTGGATTCTTAGTTAATTTTAGCTGTATAATTGGTATCGGAGCAATTTTGTTCTACCTGGTATTGGGCCACTACAATGAATACAGTTATATTTATTGGCACTCTTCAAAACAACTTCCAATTCATTATATTATTTCTGCTTTTTGGGAAGGGCAGGAAGGAAGTTTCTTGCTCTGGGCCTTCTGGCAATCGTTTCTAGGTACTTTATTAATCTGGAAAGCTAAAACCTGGGAGCGCCCTGTAATGACAGTTGTGGCCTTCTCTCAAGTGTTTTTGACTTCAATGCTTTTAGGTGTAGAGATTTTGGGTGAGCGCATCGGAAGTTCTCCATTTATTCTATTAAGAGATTCCCTTGATCTAAAATCAATGGCTCCTGTAGTTTTCGCAAACCCTGAAAACTTCGCTAATTATTTAAAATTTATTACCGATGGCAGAGGATTAAATCCATTGTTGCAAAACTATTGGATGGTGATCCACCCACCAACCTTGTTTTTAGGTTTTGCCAGTATGATTGTGCCTTTTGCCTATGGAATTGCGGCACTATGGCAAAAACGATATAAAGAATGGATTAAACCAGCTATGCCTTGGGCGCTTTTTGCGGTGATGGTTTTAGGTACAGGTATTATTATGGGTTCTTTCTGGGCTTACGAAGCGTTAAACTTTGGCGGTTTTTGGGCTTGGGATCCTGTTGAAAATGCATCTTTAATTCCATGGCTAACCCTAATTGGTGCGGTACACGTAATGATTGCGTATAAAAATACCGGTCATGCTTATTTTACTGCAATTGCTTTAGTATTCTTAAGTTTCTTATTGGTGCTTTACGCATCGTTTTTAACCCGCAGTGGAATTTTAGGTGATACATCAGTTCACTCATTTACTGATATGGGTATGTTTGGCCACTTGATTTTATACAATGTTGTTTTCGCTGTTTTAGCGGTTGTGCTCATTGTATTAAGATGGAAAGAATTGCCAATTACCACCAAAGATGAAGAAACTTATTCTCGCGAATTTTGGATGTTTATTGGCGCTTTAGTTGTAACTATAGCTTGTATCCAGGTAATATTCTCCACCTCGGTACCCGTATTCAATAAGGCGTTTGGAACAAACTTTACTCCACCAATTGATGCTGTAAAATATTACAACCAATGGCAGGCACCTTTCGCAGTATTAATTACTTTGATTTCAGGTTTCTCTCAATATCTAAAGTATAAAAGAACCGATCCACGCAAATTTTATAGTAGCCTGGTTTCGGCAATTATTTTCTCCATTGTGTTAACAGCGGGTTTGGTATATGTGGCTAATATTTACACCAACACAATGTATATCCTCATCACCTTCAGCTGTTTATTCGCTGTGCTTTCAAATGCTGCGGTGTTATATCAGGCTTTCGGTGGCAAGGCAAAATTGGCCGGATCTGCAATTGCACACATTGGTTTTGCTTTCCTGATCTTAGGTGCATTAATTTCTGCAGCTACAAACAAACCTTTATCCATCAACGCGAATAATTTTATTCCGGTAAAAGATTTCGAGAAAACAGAAAAACCAGGTGAAAACATCATGTTATACAAAAACGAGCCTAAGAAAATGGGTAAGTACACTGTAACCTATGTAGCCGATACCACGGTAGCACCCAATACCATTTATACCCTTAATTTTAAAGTTTTAGATAAAGAAGGTAAGGTTAAAGAAGATTTTAACTTACATCCACATGTGCAGGATAACGAGAAAATGGGTTTAATTGCTTCTCCTGATACCAAGCATTATTTAACCTATGATGTTTACACCCACATTACCAGTGCCGCTATTAAAAAAGAATCGCACGATGATCACGAAGGTCATTCTGACGATGAAAATTATAAAACACCGCGTATTGTTAAGGTTTCAGTAGGAGATACCATTCACACCTCAAGCGGCATTGTTACGGTTAAGGATTTAAATAGAAAACCTATCGCAAAAGATTTAGTTTTAGGGCAAGGTGATTATGCTGTTGGTTTACCATTAGAGATTAATGCTGCCGGTAAAGTTTACAATACAGAACCTATTTTCTTGATCAAAGGAAATAACACTTTCGATTTCGCACGCAAGGTGGATGAATTGGATTTGAAATTCCGTTTTGCCAGGGTATTACCAGATGAGAAAAAAGTGGAGCTTCAGATTTTTGAAAAACCTCAGCAGGCTAAAGACTGGGTAGTTTTTAAAGCAATAGAATTTCCTTTCATCAATTTATATTGGGCAGGTACTATTGTAATGGTTGTTGGTTTCTTACTTTCAATTTTCAGAAGAAGAAAAGAGGCCAAAACCGCATAAAATCATGAAGATCGTTTTATTAGGTTCGGGAAACGTTGCCACACACTTAGCAAAAGCATTAAAAGCCAATGGTGAAGATGTGGTACAGGTGTAC
>NZ_JBFTRT010000240.1:0-7253 GCF_056399685.1 Pedobacter sp. 01N416 | reverse complement strand
TATTTCCACATATAGCTCGAAAAAAATAAAATGATACTGGTAACCGGAGGAACTGGATTTTTAGGATCTGAATTAATTAAGCAGTTAACCGATAGAGGTTTAACTGTTCGGGCCTTGAGGCGGGAGAAATCTAAAATTCCTTCACAAATCCAGAATATCCCACTCATTGAATGGTTTGAGGCTGATATTAACGAGCCTTCCGTATTGGAAGATGCCTTTATCGGGATTACCAAAGTTTACCATTGCGCAGCTTTTGTGTCCTTCAACCCAAAAGATAAAAAGCAACTTTTCCATGTAAACATAGAAGGAACCTCGAACATTGTAAATCTTTGTGCCGAAAATAATTGCCGTTTATTGCATGTAAGCTCAGTTGCTGCGTTGGGAAATGCTAAAAAGGGCAATAAAATTACTGAAAAAGACTTTTGGGAATATGATGCCAGAGCACACGCCTACGGTTTATCGAAATACGAGGGTGAGATGGAAGTTTGGCGGGGCATTACTGAAGGTTTAGATGCTATCATTGTCAACCCATCGGTAATTATCGGTAAAAATGCGGGCTTTGAGGGGAGTGGAGCAATTTTTAAACTGATAAAAGGTGGTTTTCCCTTTTACACCGATGGGGCTTCTGGTTTTGTAGATGTTGAAGATGTGGCCAAAGCGATGATCCTGTTAATGGATGCTGAAGTTTCGGGAGAACGGTATATCATTTCTGCCGATGATTATCATTATAAAGATCTGTTCAGTGAAATTGCTCAGGGTTTTGGCGTTAAAGAACCAAAAAGAGAAGCAAAACCATGGATGCTCGGAATAGCCTGGAGGGCGCTAAAATTTGCATCCATATTCACTGGTAAACAGCCTTCCATCACTAAAGATGCTGCAAAGAGCAGTTTAACATTAAGTTATTACAATAACAATAAAATAAAAACGGAAACTGGCATTACCTTTAAGCCGGTTGCCGAAAGCATAAAAGAAATTACCCAACATTTAAGATAATGCCCAAACAGAAAGCCTATTACATCATCGATTTTGATAGTACCTTTACACAGGTAGAAGCACTTGATGAACTTGCACGAATTTCGCTAAAGAACCACCCAGATAAAGAGGCGATTTTTCAAAAAATTGAAGATTATACCAATTTTGCCATGGAAGGAAAACTTTCCTTCTCCGAAAGTTTAGCACAACGTGTTAAGCTTCTTGAAGCTAACGAAGATCATTTAAAACAACTCATCAAACATTTGAAAAAGAAAGTGTCTACCTCTTTTTCGCGTAATGCTGAGTTTTTTAAGAAACATGCCGATGAGGTGCTGATTGTTTCTGGCGGATTTAAGGAATTTATTACTCCTGTAGTGAGCCAATACCACATTAAAAAGGAAAATATTTATGCCAATACCTTTGTAACCACTGGCGATGGTAAAATTATAGATTACGATCATACCAATCCTTTAAGTGAAGAGGGTGGCAAAGTAAAATTACTTCAGCATTTAAAGCTCGAAGGCGAACTATTCGGTATTGGCGATGGGTACTCTGATTTCCAGTTGCGCGAAAGCGGTATCATCAATAAATTTTTTGCATTTACGGAGAATATAGCCCGTGAAAGTATTGTTTCGAAAGCTGACCATGTAACACCAAGCTTCGACGAGTTTTTGTACGTAAACGATCTGCCGCGTGCAATTTCTTATCCTAAAAACAGAATCCTTTGCCTGGTAATTGGTGAAGTTGATCCCTTAACGATTTCTATCCTTAAAAATGATGGTTTATCAATTAGGCATAAGACTTCTTTTGAAGATAAATACGTAAAGGATGTGGGAATTATTCTTTTAGCTGATGGCGAAAAAATAAATAAAGAACAGTTAAAAAACGCAGCTAAGCTAAAAACTATAGGTTATTTAGGTAATGCGAAAAATAGAATAGACCTCGATTTATGTACCAAACAAGGTATTGTTGTTTTCGATGACCCTAAAAATAATCCACGTAATATCGATTTTATCCCGAAACGGGTTGCCGATTTTATGAATACCGGAGCAACTTATCTAAGCAGCAATTTCCCTAACTTACAATTGCCGAAAATTGAGAAATCGCATCGCTTAATTCACATCCATAAAAACGTTCCGGGTATTATGGCGAAAATCAACACTGTTTTTGCTAAGCACGACATCAACATTGTGAGCCAGTTTTTAATGACCAACCCTGAGATCGGCTATGCCATTACCGATATCAATGCAGAATATGATAAACAATTGTTTAAATCGCTTAAAAAGATCGAGCATACCATAAAGTTTAGGGTGCTATACTAATTGTGTTGATCGGAGGCTTTGACAACCTTATAGGCTATTTGCCAGTAGGTTGTCAAAGCTTTTTATAGCCTATTTTTAGTATATTGGTTTATTAAGCATTCTTATGGCAAAGACCGAACATTACTATACTAAATTTGAACAAGGAAAATTCTATCACATTTATAACCGATCTATAGATAGGCAACCACTTTTTAAATCAGATGCTAATTATAGGTTTTCCTAAAAAAATTCGATCTATACCTTTCCAATGTTTTAGATGTATATGCATATTGTTTATTAGGGAATCATTTTCATCTGCTAATCCGGGTTAAAGAAAGTTTAAAGGCTAATGACCCAATTAGTGAATTTTCAGTGCATGATATTGTAAGCAAACAATTCAGAATATTTTTCCAATCATACGCATTGGCATTTAATATCCAGCATAAAAGAATAGGTACATTATTTCAAACGCCATTTAAACGTGCTCAGATAAACGACGAATCTTATTTTACAAGGCTTGTTTATTATATTCATTCTAATCCTCAAAAGCATAATCTTATTTCCGATTTCAGAGATTGGAAATGGAGTTCTTACGGTCGGATTTTACTTGAAGCCAATACTAAATTAAAGAAACATTATGTGTTGGATTGGTTTGGTGGAAAAGCAGGGTATCTAAAATTTCACTCTGACATTCAGGATATTATCATGTTTGATGAACTTTGACAGCCTTCTTTGCAATCTCTAGAAGATTATCAAAACCAATTCGATAAGCTTTGACAACCTTCAGGCCTCTTGTTGAGAAGGTTGTCAAAGCTACCTCAAAAACTGATGCCTCTTCAACAACAAATGCTTAGGTGTACCTATCGTTTGCGACCGATAAATTCCCGTATGGCCAGAAAATAAGTAAGCAGTAACACAGGTTAAGGCGATATAAATTCCCGATGAGGTACCAAATAGCTCTACGCCCATAAAAATACAAGCCAAAGGGGTGTTCGCTGCCCCTGCAAAAACAGCCACAAAGCCCATTCCTGCCAACAGTCCAAGAGGTAAGGGGATAAAGAAACTCAAAAAACTACCCAGTGTGGCCCCAATAAAGAAAAGTGGAGTAACTTCGCCGCCCTTAAACCCTGCACTCAGGGTAAATGCTGTTAAAAATAATTTGATCGCAAATGTATAATACGCTYCTTGTTGAACAAAGGATTCTGAAATAACCGGAATGCCCAAGCCGATATATCGTGTATTCCCGATCAGGTAAATAATGGCGATTAAAACTAATCCACCAATAAATGGCCTTAATGGTGGGTATTTGATTTTACTGAAAAGACTTGATAAGCTATGGTTTAAGGCCGAAAAAGATCTCGCCACCAGTCCAAATAATATTCCAGCACCTAAGGATAACAGTAAATTGATCGAATTCATTTCCGGCACCAGAGAAATGGAATAATGGGTATGCCCAACACCCCAGCTTTTGCAGGCATAATCGGCAATAATTGCAGTAATAAATGAAGGAAGAATGGAACTATAGGTTAAACTTCCAATAACGAAAACTTCCAATCCAAATACAGCGCCTGCCAATGGTGTCCCGAAAACAGAGGCAAAGCCAGCAGCGATCCCGCAGATGAGGATCACTTTTCGATCTCTGGCTTTAAGTTTAAACAGTTTCGTAAACTGATCGGCAAAGGCTCCTCCAATTTGCACAGCTGTACCCTCTCTTCCAGCCGAGCCGCCAAATAAATGGGTAATAATCGTGCCTGCAAAAATGAGTGGCGCCATAATCAGCGGAATCACATTTTTGGGCGATTGTAATTCCTCAATCAAGAGGTTGTTGCCCTTTACAACGGCTGCACCCCAGTAATGGTAAGCCAGGCCAATGAGTATACCGGCAATTGGTAAAAAGGCGATAATCCAGAGGTGTTGTTCACGGTAATTGGTTGCCCAGTTTAAAGTTTCTAAAAACAGGGCAGAGGCAGAGCCTATAATCCCACCCAATATTGCAGAAATCAACAGCCACTTTAATGTGCTAATTAAGAGTAATCCGAAGTCGAGTTTAATAAAATGTTTAATAGACAGAAGAAATCCTTCTGTTAGTTTTTTAACAGGCATTTGAATTCAATTTTAAATAAAAATCGTAGGAGTCATCAGCCTGTTTGGGCGGTTTTGGCGGTACTCCATCGCCATTGTCCCAAATGTATAAAATTTAGTTATTTGTTGCAAAATCTTTATCACCTTTGTGCAGCTAACTTTAAACCATGGATTTCACACCCGAAATAAAAGACAAATTACATCAACTGCAAGAAAAGTATACGGCAATGGGGCAAGATATGGCATCGTACCTCGATGGACTCTTATATGCCGATTTCTTAACCTATTGGGACTACATTCATTTGGATACTTTACTGAGCTTGCAGAATCCTAAAACACCAATTCCGGATGAAGAGATTTTCATCATGTACCATCAAATCACGGAACTTTATTTTAAGCTCGCACTGCATGAATGCAGGCAGATTGCTGAACATGAAAATTTAACCGCCGAGTTTTTTACTGCACGCGTAAAACGGATCAACGCTTATTTCAATGCCTTAACCACTTCTTTCGAGGTGATGGTTGATGGTATGGAGAAAGAGCAATTCCTGAAATTCCGCATGTCGTTATTGCCTGCCAGTGGGTTCCAATCTGGCCAGTACCGGATGATCGAGATCTGTGCTACAGATTTTATCCAATTGGTAGATAAAAGCAAACGCGAAGAACTAAGTACTGCAACAATAGCAGAACAATTCGAAAATATTTACTGGAAATTCGGTGCAACCGAGCTGTCTTCGGGTAAGCAAACTTTAACCTTAAAGCAATTTATTAAAAAGTATGCTGCTCAGTTTCTACAACTGGCTAAAGATCGCACTTTAACTAATTTTTCTGCTTTATACCATCAATTGCAAGCGAATGGAGCTGATGTTTCTGCCCTTGCAGAGGAGTTGCGCAAGTTAGATTTGTATGTAAATGTAGAATGGCCTTTATCGCACTACAAATCGGCCGTACGTTATTTGGAGAAAGATCCGGTTGATATTGCAGCAACAGGTGGAACCAACTGGCAAAAGTATCTGCCTCCGCGTTTTCAGAAGAGAATCTTTTATCCGTTCTTATGGACCGGTGAGCAAATGGAAGAGTGGGGTAAAGGTTGGGTGCTTAGTGTACTTAAAACACTCAAAAACAAAGATTAATATTACAAAAAGCTATTAAAAAAGCCTGTTTTTTCTTAATTTGCGCGAAATAATTAATGACAGAATGAGCGAACTATTGAATAAGAGAATGAGCGGTAAAACACTCAACCATTCGATCATTCACCCATTCAAAATTCAAATACAATGACCGAGACATTAGATATAAAAATCACCAAAGCAGCGCAAACACGTTTGGCTGTTACTGATTTTTCGCAATTACCGTTCGGTAAGGTTTTTACCGATCACATGTTTACTGCCGACTACGAAGATGGCGAATGGAAAAATTTACAGATTCTTCCTTATGGTCCAATTCCGATGAGCCCGGCAATTTCTGCACTTCATTACGGACAGGCGATTTTCGAAGGATTAAAGGCTTACCGCCAACCAGATGGTAAAATTAGTGTTTTCCGTGCCGATAAAAACTTCGAACGTTTTAACAAATCAGCCGCCAGAATGTCGATGCCAGGTATTCCTGAAGAAATTTTTATGCAAGGTTTAGCCGCATTAATCAATGTTGATGAGAAATGGGTACCTAATCAAGAAGATTATGCTTTATACATCCGCCCGGTCATGTTTGCAATGGACCCTTATTTGGGCGTTAAGGCATCTGATACCTATAAATTTGCTTTGTTAACTACACCAACTGGTCCATATTACAGTAGTGCACTAAAGGTTAAAATTGAAACTGAATTTACGCGTGCAGACGAAGGTGGTGTAGGCTTTGCCAAAACTGCTGGAAATTACGCACGTTCGTTATATCCTTTCGAGCAAGCAAAAAAAGAAGGTTACGATCAATTGATCTGGACAGATTCGGTAACGCATGAGTTTATTGAAGAAGCTGGAACTGCCAACTTACTTTTTGTAATTAATGGCAAATTGGTTACGCCATCAGTACGCAGTACTGTTTTGGATGGTGTAACGCGTGATACTATTATTAAACTGGCTAAAGATGCTGGAGTAGAAGTTGAAGAACGTAGGGTTTCTGTTAAAGAAGTGATTGAAGGAATTGAAAACGGAAGCTTAACAGAGGCTTTTGCCGCAGGAACTGCAGCTACAGTAACACATGTAGGCGAAATGGGCTATAATGGTCAGAGCTATAAATTGACCGACCCATCTACAAGACATATTTCTAATGGCATTGCTAAAAAATTAAACGATATCCGTTACGGTTTAGCACCTGATGAATTTGGTTGGAACTGGGTAATCTAAGATCACCATCCATAAAAATAGAAACCCAGGTGCAGAATATGCATCGGGGTTTCTTATTTATATATCGTCATTTCGAGCGGAGTATAACGCAGTCGAAAACCCGAAGGCTCAGCGCGAAGCTAATCTATTATAGATCTCTCCATTTCGCTACGCTTCAGTCGAGATGACGACTTTCATATAGTATATTGTTATTTGTAATTTATTTTAGCAAAATTTAGCTCTTTAGGCTTGCCGCCGCTAACTTCGGTCTTCGCGGACCCCGGACTTTCTTTTATTTATCCAAAATCACTACGCCTTTAGCTTCGAAAGCCAATTCTTTTTTAGGATCGGTAATTTTTGCTACTTCTTCAGGAGATTTTTTAGCATCTTCCGCATAGTGGCGTAAAGTTTCTACAGAGATGGTTTGTCTCTTTGCCAATCCATCCAAAACTACTTTTTTGCCAACAATATCCATCGGCATAAAGAACGCATAATCTTTAAAAGTTACCCGCATTGGATCGCCATTAGGCATTTCTAAAGTCATCCAGCAGCCCTTTTTCTTACACACATCTACCAC
>NZ_JBFTRT010000239.1:0-7374 GCF_056399685.1 Pedobacter sp. 01N416 | reverse complement strand
ACCATATTCTAACCAATTAATTCTTTGTTCCGTTATGAAACGATTCTCTTTCTTTATTATATTTTTATTTGTTGCTGGGAGACTGCTTGCTGCTGAAGCTGTTGAGACGCTGGAGAATGGAATGAAGGTACACCCCAAGGGAGGAGCTGCCAAAACTATTGAAATAAATGTGATCAACAGCCGTATTGTTAGGGTACAGGCTTCACCCGAAAGCACTATTCCCCAGGTTACAAGCCTTTGCGTAGTAGCTGGGCTGACTCCGACAGTACCTTTCAAAGTAACAGGAAATGCAGAATTTGCCCAACTCTCTACCCAGGAACTTACCGTTAAGGTTTCCCTTGTTACAGGTAAGGTTTCATTTACTGATAAATTTGGAAAAGTAGTACTACAGGAGGCAAAAAGAAGTTTTAGTCCTATTAATGTTGAAAACGATAAAGGATATACCATGCAACAGGTCTTCTCGGGTACTCCAGGCGAGGCCATTTATGGGCTCGGACAGCATCAGTCTGACGATTTTAACTATAAACATAAAAGCGAAGACCTCTTCCAGTACAATACGAAAGTGGCGGTGCCATTCATCATGTCTACAAATAACTATGGGGTATTGTGGGATAATTATTCGCAGAGTAAATACGGCGATCCCCGAGATTATAAAGACCTGAACCAGTTTACCCTCTTTAATAAACAAGGCAAAAAAGGTTTCCTTACCGCTACGTATAATCAAAAAAATAACGCGCCTATTATCCGTCAGGAGTCGGCAATCGACTATGAAAACCTCACAACTGTGAAGAAATTTCCTGCAGATTTTAATTTTAACAATGGTTCTGTAGTGTGGGAAGGAGAAATTCTTGCCAACCAAACTGATATTTACAAGTTTAGTCTTTATTATGCAGGTTATACCAAAGTATGGCTTGATGGAAAATTGGTAGTACCGGAGCGTTGGAGAACTTCATGGAATCCGAATACTTATCGGTTTCCTTTCTCGCTAACAAAGGGAAAACGCACCAAAATAAGACTAGAATGGAAACCCGATGGAGGTGTTTCCTATGTTGGCCTTAAAGCACTTTCTTCATCTCCGATAGAAAAAAACGGTAATATATCCTTTTGGTCAGAAATGGGCGATAAGATGGATTATTATTTCGTGGCCGGCAAAAACATGGACGATGTAATCAGTGGTTACCGCACCCTGACTGGCAAGGCGAGTATTATGCCCAAATGGGCAATGGGTTTTTGGCAGAGCCGTGAGCGTTACAAAACCCAGGATGAACTATTAAACGTTGTAAGTGAATACCGGAAGCGTAAGATTCCGCTTGATAATATTGTGCTTGATTGGAATTATTGGCCCGAAAATGCCTGGGGAAGCCATCAGTTTGACCTGAAACGGTTTCCTGATGCCAAAGGAATGGTAGACTCCGTGCATAAAGAAAATGCAAATATCATGATATCGGTATGGCCAAAATTCTATGCTACAACAGATCATTTTAAACAATTTAAGCAAAAAGGATGGATGTATATGCAGGCAGTGCAGGATAGTGTACGCGATTGGATAGGCCCGGGTTATGTAGGATCTTTCTACGATGCCTACAGCCCCGATGCGCAAAAACTTTTTTGGAAACAGATGAAAGAAAACCTTTACGTAAAGGGATTCGATGCCTGGTGGATGGATGCTTCTGAGCCCAACATTCGTGATTGTACCGACATGGACTACCGCAAGAAACTGTGCGGGCCTACCGCGCTGGGTTCTTCTACAAAATACTTTAATGCATATGCACTGATGAACGCCAACGCTATTTATAACGGGCAGCGTGAAGCGGATAATAACAAACGGGTATTTCTGTTAACGCGATCTGGTTTTGCGGGTTTACAAAGGTATTCTACCGCTACCTGGAGTGGCGATATCGCCTCAAGATGGGAAGACCTAAAAGCACAGATTCCTGCCGGGCTTAATTTTGCAATGTCGGGTATTCCGTTCTGGACAATGGATATTGGCGGCTTCTGTGTGGAGAAACGTTATGGAGATGGCCAGCTTATTTTTGACGAGACTGGCAATGAGAATGCTGACCTGAAAGAATGGCGTGAGTTAAATTTGCGTTGGTTCCAGTTTGGGGCATTTTGCCCACTGTTCCGCAGTCATGGCCAGTTTCCTTACCGCGAAATCTATAACCTTGCTCCAGAAGGCCATCCGGTTTACAAAAGTCTGGTTTATTACGATGAATTACGCTACCGCTTAATGCCTTACATCTATTCGTTGGCAGGAATGGCGTATCATAAGGATTATACCCTGATGAGATCGCTCGCAATGGATTATACTGCCGATAAACAAACTTATGGCGTGAGTGATCAGTTCCTTTTGGGTTCAGGCTTGATGGTTTGTCCTGTTTATAGTTACAAAGCACGTAGCCGCGAAGTTTATTTTCCGGCAGGAAACAAATGGTATGATTTCTATACAGGAAAGCAGATTGAAGGCGGCCAAAAGTTGAATATAGAAGCACCACTTGAGCGTATTCCTCTTTTTGTTCCTGCAGGTACTATTTTGCCTGTTGGTGATGTGATGCAATATACTTCAGAAAAGAAAGCTGATGATATAGAGATCAGGGTTTACAAAGGTAAAGATGGAAAGTTCAGTTTATACGAAGACGAAGGAAACAACTATAATTACGAAAAGGGTGCATTTTCAACGATCAATTTTGAGTACAACCATGCCGATGGTACGCTAACAATCGGCAATCGTGAGGGTACTTACGAAGGGATGTTAACCAAAAGAATTTTTAGAGTGATTGCCATTGGTAATACAGCTGAAGAGGCTAAAGTTGTTCAATACAATGGTGCTAAAACAGTGGTGAAACTCTGAAGACTTGATTAATAAGCAAATGCGTTGCCATAATTTTGTTTTTTTGTTTAAATCCATGTTCAAACCTAGCAGATTAGCAGCATTGGCACCTCATTTTGAGCTAAATTGAGCTAAAATGGGCCGTCATAATCGTGGCAGGCAGTGCAAGTGCTTGGCCGCTTGTGGCGCACTGCTTAAGGGCAGCATAACCGTAAGCGGTGGCGCTATTCTGCGAATACAAGCTCTGGCTTTACCTTTTAGGTAAAGAAAAGGTAACCCCGGGGTAAGCTTGGGGTTAACCTGGTAGCAACAAAGGGTAAAGAACAGGTAAAGCAGGGGTAATCAAAAACAGCCCTTTTGCTGGCTTTCCAGGTAGGCAACCAGTAAATCTTTCAGGCAAAAACGATAAAAACTAAACACAAAAGAATATAATTTAATGAAATCGATATTTTTAACTATAGTAGCAACAGGAGCCTGGTTAATGGTTAACGCGCAACAAAAGCTGCCAGTTTACCTTGATATAAATAAACCCATAGAAGAGCGGGTTGAAAATGCACTTTCAGCAATGACCACCGAAGAAAAAGTGTCGCTTTGTTATGCCCAGTCTAAGTTTAGTTCAAAAGGCGTACCCCGCTTAGGAATTCCTGAAGTTTGGACGGATGATGGCCCCCACGGTATCCGTGAGGAAGTTTTATGGGATGAATGGGGCGGGGCCAACTGGACAAATGATTCTTGTACGGCCTTTCCTGCGCTTACCTGTCTGTCGGCTTCCTTTAATCCTAAATTATCGCTGCTTTATGGCAAGTCAATAGGAGAAGAGGCGCGTTACCGCAATAAAACCGTTTTGTTAGGCCCTGGGGTAAACATTTACCGTACACCATTAAACGGGCGTAATTTTGAATATCTGGGTGAAGATCCTTATCTCAGTTCACGTATGGTGGTGCCTTATATACAGGGTGTTCAATCCATTGGCGTAGCAGCATGTGTAAAACATTTTGCACTGAATAACCAGGAAGAATGGCGCGGGCATATCAATGTTGATCTGAGCGACCGTGCATTATATGAAATTTATTTACCTGCTTTTAAGGCCGCAGTGCAAGAAGGGAAAGCCTGGTCTATTATGGGTTCTTACAATCAGTTTAGAGGCGAGCATTGCTGCCACAATGATCTGCTTTTGAATAAAATCTTAAAAAAAGACTGGARATTTGATGGTGTGGTGATTAGCGACTGGGGAGGTGTTCATAGCACCGATCAGGCGGTTAACAACGGGCTGGATCTCGAAATGGGTACCTACACCGATGGTTTAACAACTAAGGGAAAGTTTCCTTACTCGGATTACTATCTGGCCAATCCGTTCCTTAAAGGCATAAAAGAGGGGAAATATGATATCGCTTTGCTTAATGATAAAGCCCGCCGGATATTACGTTTGATTTTCCGTACCACCATGAGCGCCAACAGGCCCTTTGGCCGTTTCGTTTCTCCCGAACACAGTGAAGCAGCCCGTAAAATAGCTCAGGAAGGCATTGTGCTTTTAAAGAATGATAAACAGTTTTTTCCTGTTACAAACGGTAAATTCAAAAAGATTGCTGTTATAGGTGAAAATGCCGATCGCAGTCTGGTAATCGGCGGTGGATCATCATCACTGAAGGTGGCTTATGAAAAATCGCCATTGGATGGGTTGATTGCTAAATATGGGAAAGACCATATAACATACAGTCTTGGATATGCTTCGGGGCCATCAATGTACGGACGTGAAGAACCATCCAAGCTAAATGCTGATTCTTTGATGGATGCGGCAATCGAAGTTGCTAAACATGCCGACATTGTATTCTTTATCGGAGGACTGAATAAAAACCACTTTCAGGATTGTGAAGGTGGTGACCGTAAATCGTTAAGTCTTCCTTTCGGCCAGGATAAACTGATTGATGCTTTATTGAAAGTAAATAAAAACATGGCTGTGGTACTGCTTAGTGGTAATGCAGTATCGATGCCTTGGGTAGATAAGGTGCCAGCCATTATTCAGGGATGGTATCTTGGTTCAGAGGCTGGATCTGCATTGGCTGATGTTATTTCGGGGGAGGTAAACCCTTCTGGTAAGCTGCCATTCTCTTTTCCAAAAAAGCTGGAAGATAACGGTGCACATTTTTACGGTAAAATTTCCTATCCTGGAGATAGTATTAACCAATATTACAAGGAAGATATTTTGGTCGGCTACCGTTGGTTTGATACAAAAAAAATAGTGCCTCAATACGCCTTCGGATACGGCCTTTCTTACACCAGCTTTAATTTAGGCACTCTTTCTGCAGATAAATCGGTTTATAGTAAAAACGATATCATCAAGGTCAGGTTTACTATTAAGAACACAGGAGCACGCTATGGGGCTGAGGTTGCTCAGTTGTATATGAACGATCCTGTTTGCAGCGTACCTCGCCCGGTAAAAGAGCTGAAAGCCTTTGAAAAAGTGTTCCTGCAGCCAGGGGAAACGAAAGTTGTTGAAATGGATGTAAAAGTGTCAGATCTTGCCTTCTATGATGAAAGTAAAAAGGATTGGAACGTTGAACCTGGAGACTTTATCCTGCAGCTTGGAAATTCATCCAATAATATTTCCCAGAAACTGAAGATAACTGTTAAATAGCCGGCAGAGAAGAAGAACGTAAAATAAAACAGTATTATTTGGAGAGAAATGAGATTGTATCATAAAGGCAACTCCATCTCAGATGCTGTCATGTTGAGCTTGTCGAAACACCTTAATGGGTATTTAAACAAGTCCTTCGACAAGCTATCAATGACAGACTTCCATGGAAAGCTCGTCATTGCGAGGTACGAAGCAATCTTAATGCGCACGCTGGTAGCGATCGTTGTAAGATTGCTTCGTCGGCTGAAAAAGCCTTCTCGCAATGACGATTCCTCGCAGCTTAAAATAGGATAAAAACCCCTTATGTCATTAATATTAATTTTCATAAAATAAATTATCCTTCAGGATGACAAATCTATATTTATGATACAACCTCATCCTTCCTGCTATCAATCTTTAATATGCTGCTATCGTTACTTTATCTAAATATTTTTTGGACGGCCAGTTGAACCTTAGCTGCGTCATTTTCGATGGTTTTTTTGATAGACTCGTCAAATGAAGGAGGGAAATCTGCTGTAACGGAGATCAGCTGTGCATGATTGGTCACAGTAAGTTCAAAGGCATGACTCCCGAACTTAAATTTGCTTTTTATTTTGTCTGCCTGTTTTTCAATTGCCTTAGAAAATTCATAGCTGTTGCTGATTTCGTCAAAATGATCCTTTACTGCATGGAAGATCAGGTGTGTTTCTACATCCAATTCGTTGATGATCACCCTGGCATTCAACAGCTCTTGTGCTGTTTTTCCTTCAGCTCCTTCCTGTAGGTTCTTCAAAGAGGGAAGCAAGTCTTCACTGAAGATGATATCTTTAGGATCGTTAATGAAAATTGTTGAAGGATTACCGTTTTCATCCATTCGCTGTTGAAGGTATATCGTGTCATTGCCGTCCTTAAGTTCTACGCTAGCTGGGGCAATATATTCTGTTTTAATGTCGGTAATGGTGTTTTTGATGAGCTTAACAACATATGCCAACACAGGGTAATCTGTAATATCGTTCATTGTTTCTTTTTTACAAATGTACGGCTTAGTTGAAGTGATATAAAGCGCCTATGGAAAACGAATTGATAATTTTGTTGTAAAGTGATCAACAAGAGGTAATTAATTTTTTCTTTGGCGAGACGCTGAGGTCCATCATTCATTTTACACCATTCAATCACTGAAAATATTAGCAAAATTTAATATTGTGGGTAATTTTATTCAAAGTTTTTTTTGATGTGCAGACTGTAATTTTTTTGCTATGTTTATACATCTAATCCGCTAATCGTATGAGAGTCCCGTTATCTTGTATTGTTGTCGATGATTCTGACTTAGATAGGAAGTCTGTTGAAAATGAAATAGATAGGTGTTCAGATTTAAAATTAGTTGGAAGTTTTGACAACTGTATTGAAGCATTGAGTTTTTTCAATGCGCACCATCCAGATATTCTGTTTGTGGATATAGATATGCCTGATATTAATGGACTCGAATTTATCAGAACCATTAACAATACCAGTACCATTAATGTTATTATTTCGGCTCACCCTGAGTATGCATTAGAAGGTTTTTTGCTCAAGGTTTTTGATTTCATTTTAAAGCCTGTAGAAAGCGATCGATTTGATGTATGTATGAAGCGCTTAACTGATTTTGTTATCCTTAAAGAGAAGGCGGAGTTATATGATATTTTATTCGAAAATGAAAATGTTATCTTTAAGGAGGGGTATGCTACGGTTAAACTAAATGTAAATGAGATTATTTATTTAGAGGCTTTTGGCGATTATACGAAAGTTGTTACTTCAAATAAAAACTATCTAACTTTAACTACCTTGAGTGCATTTCTAGAGTCGTTGCCTAGCGGCAAATTTATCCGTATTCATCGAAGCTACGTGGTTTCTATTAATAAAATTCAAGGTACGAGTTTAAAAAGTATTGATA
>NZ_JBFTRT010000238.1:0-8161 GCF_056399685.1 Pedobacter sp. 01N416 | reverse complement strand
GGAAAGAGTTTATTGAGATTGCAGATGAACAAGATCGCAATTACTGGGCAGCCAGATTAGGTGTTACAGGTGAAAAACTAAAATCGGTGGTTAAAGCCATCCAGAGTATGGAATTTTCTATTGTGAAAGAATATTTGACCATGGAAAAAATTAAATCCGGTAATGCTTATAAACGCTTTCTTAATCCTTCATAGGTTTAAAGATTAATTTTGGTTTGGTTTAATAAATGCCTGATACAAGCTGTTGATGGCTGCCCTACTGAAATCAGGGAAGCCATCGGTATAGGTAGCGTTTATACCATTTGTAATGATAACGAAGCCAAATTTGTCTTTCGGATTAAAAAACATGGTACTGAATAAACCATAAGCTGAACCGGTATGTCCTTTCAGTTTTACACCCGGGATAAGCTGATCTGCAGTCCTGATGGCCAAGCCATACCCTTCATCATCGGTCAAGGCAGTCTGCATCTTTTTCGCACTCTTTTTAGTGATTATCTTAATACCATTTGATGTGCCATAATTCATGTGCATAATCATATATTTAGCTAAATCACTAGCCGAAATTTTCATCCCACCTGTTGGCGAAAAAACAGGCGTACTATAACCCATTATGTAATTTGCAATTTCTGTTCTTCGTGGCGCATATGCTGTTGGCGACGGTGTATAAGTTTTCGTATCGGCATGATATTCGTATAAATTAACAAAACGCGTGCTATCTAAAGAGTCTACGCAATAACCTGCATAAAGCCCTAAGGGTTTAAGCACATGATTTTTTAAATTTCGGATTCCTGATTTTAAAACCCACCAGATCGCCAAAATCATCATCTAAGGAAATTTTACCGGCCTCTACCAGTTGCATAATGGATGTTGCCGAAAAAGACTTCGAAATAGATGCAATTCTGAAAATATCCTGATCAGTTAAAGGCTTTTTATTTTCTATATCTTTTAGTCCAAAAGAGTGGGTATAAATAATCTTACCTTCTTTTACCACAGCCACAGCAGCACCAACCGCATTATATTTATCCATTACAGTTTTAAATTCTGCTTCGGCGTTAGCATTTTGAGCTTTTAATTGCTCAACTACACCAATTATTAAAAAGGTAGTACAAAAATATTTCAGGAATTTTAGTTTCATAAGCTTAGCGGATAAAACCTAAATATAAGGGATGGTGCAAAACAAAATCTGCGCGTAGTGAAAAATTTACTTGGCATCGTTTACTTCTAACCAATGCCCGTCGGGATCTTTGAAATAAATTTGTTTTACGCCATCTACACGCAAGGTAATTCCGCCTTTCTTTCCTGGCCAATCCTCGAAACTGATATTTTTAGCATTCAGCTTCTTTACAAATTCATCAACTGATGGAACACTGAAACACAAATGCCCGTTTTTATCAAAAACCTCATTTCCTTTTGCCCCCTGGATTAAATGCAACTGTCCGGCTGGCCCTAAAGTAAACCAGGTATGGCGGTTATCTTTAAAAGGTTCGGGAATGATTTTAAGGTTAAACACACTTTCGTAAAAAGTTGTTGCTACGCTTAGATCAGCTACATAAACAGCGATATGATTTAAAACAGCAGGTACATTTTCGGGTTTATTTTGCGCCATGGCTTTTTGAAAAATGATAGAAAATAAAATAGTGGTAAACAGGAAGATTTTTTTCATGTTTAAATATCAAACTTATAAAGGAATAATTTTAATAAATTTTTCAATACATTCTTCGACTCCACTTAGGGTAGCAAAACAGCGGGGTATTTATTGAGCAGATTTATTAACCACAGATAAAAAGGATACACACAGATAATTTGTTGCCGTGATTAATGCTCCCATAGCGGAAAGATCCTGAAACAAGTTCAGGAAGACGTTGCGAGAAGAAAAAATCAATGCGTTTAGTTTGCGCTCGTTTCCAGATGAGTGCATAAATAACTAAATGATTTTATCGTTGTAAACGATTGATTATTCTATAAAGATTCTTCGCTCCGCTCAGAATGACAAAAAAAAGGCTGCCCCGGTTTTTGGAACAGCCTTAATAGATTTATAAGGATAATATGAATATGAGAATTATAGCTATTTACTTAATTCCATCCCCCACCGAGGGCGTGATAAATATCTACCACCGCATTTAACTGCTGTTTTTTGGTTTCAATCAATTCTAATTTTGACTGCAAAGCATCACGTTGGGTCATCAATACCTCAAAATAATCAGCCCTTGCAGATTTAAACAAATCGTTAGAAATATCGATCGATTGGGTGAGTGCAGCTACCTGTTTCGATTTCAAATCATAGCTTTTTTGCAGGTTGCTAATCTTTGACATTTGATTGGCCACTTCTATATAACCATTTAAAATTGTTTTTTCGTAATCGTAAACGGCCTGCAACTGTTTTGCATTGGCGGTTAAATACTCAGCTTTAATGGCATTGCGGTTAATTAGTGGTCCTGCTAGATCTCCTGCTAAAGAATAGATTAAAGATTCCGGTGTTCTCAATAAATAAGATGGGTTAAAAGCCTGGTAACCGATAGCGGCAGAAATACCCAATGATGGATAAAACTGTGCTTTAGCTACTTTAACATCCAACTTAGCCGCAGCGAGTTCTAACTCAGCCTGTTTAATATCCRGGCGGTTGGCTAATAACTGCGAAGGTAAACCTGTTTGTACTGTTGGTGGTACCAGATCGGTAAAACTCGATTTATCCCTAACAATGGGCTGAGGAAAACGGCCTAGCAAGAAATTGATCTTATTCTCCGTTTCGGTAATGTTTTGCTGAATATCAAATTCCAGGCTCTTAGAGCTTAAAACCTCAGCTTCAAATTTACGCACTGCAAGTTCGTTAACCCTACTGGCCTGTTTCTGAATTTTCATCAGTTCTAAGGCATTTTTCTGCAGCTCAATGTTTTTTTTCACTGTCTCTAACTGATTATCTGCAGCTAGCAATTCGTAATATGAATTTGCAACCTCAGCTATCAAATTGGTGACTACGAAATTTTTGCCTTCAACCGTTGCTAAATAATGACTTATGGCTCCTTTCTTGGCGTTGCGCAATTTGTGCCAGATATCGGCTTCCCAGTTGGCCTGTAAACCGAAATGATAATCGGGCAATACCTCAGGCACTTCTTTACCTGGTGTAATTTCTGTAGAAGCATCGCCAGCACCCGAACTGGTGTAGCGACCAACTTTATCAAAACCTGCACCAACGCCATAGGTTACACTTGGTAAAAGTTCCCCCTTTTTGGCTTTGATTTCGTTTTTAGCAATCTCGATATCCTGCAAGGTGATATTCAGCTCCTGGTTATTTTTTAATGCGGTATCGATCAGGTTTACCAGATTTGGATCGGTAAAAAACTTACGCCATTGTATACTGGCCGTACTTACGGTATCCTGCGTGCCAATAAAGGCTGTAGGAACACTTTTATTTTCGGCGCGTTGAGCCACTTCTGGCAATTTACATGCGGTATATGCAGCACATATCAGTACTAAACCAAGGCCTTTATAAATATTTTTCTTAAACATTATCTTCTACTTCTTCAGTTAATGGATGTTCTTCTTCAATTTTAATCAGCTTGTGTCTGGCAGCTATTGTTCCAAATACATAATACAATCCCGGGATAATAACTACCCCGAAAATGGTACCAAAAAGCATACCCCCGGCAGCAGCCGAGCCAATGGTCCTGTTACCGATTTTCCCAGGCCCTGATGCAATCATCAATGGAATTAAACCTGCAATAAAGGCAAAAGAGGTCATTAAAATCGGACGAAAACGTACACTTGCACCTTCCATTGCGGCTTTTAATACCGTTGCACCCTGGGCATGCCGCTGTGCAGCGAATTCAACAATCAATACCGCGTTCTTACCGAGTAAACCAATCAGCATTACCATCGCAACCTGTGCATAAATGTTGTTTTCCAATCCTAATAATTTTAAGAACAGGAAAGCGCCAAAAATACCCGCTGGTAAAGAAAGGATAACTGAAAGTGGCAAAATGAAGCTTTCGTATTGGGCTGCCAGAACCAGATAAACGAAGCCCAAGCAGATCAGGAAGATATAAATGGCTTCGTTACCCCTTGATACTTCATCTTTAGATATACCAGCCCAATCGATACCAAATCCCCTTGGAAGTGATTTCTTGGCCACTTCGGTAATGGCCTTGATGGCTTCACCAGAACTATAACCCGGAGCAGATTGCCCGCTGATCTCAGAAGCATTATACATATTGTGTCTGGTAATTTCGGATAAGCCATACACTTTACGCATTTTAATAAAAGCCGAGAAAGGCACCATTTCATCACGATCGTTTTTAACCGAGAGTTTTAAAATATCTTCTGGCAAAGCCCTGTACTGAGGCAATGCCTGTACAATTACTTTATATTGATGGTCGTATTTAATAAAACTGGTTTCGTAATTACTACCTACAAAAGTCGACAGTGTATTCATCGCATTATCAATACTCACTCCTTTTTGTTGCGCAATATCATTGTCAACATCTAACATGTACTGAGGAAAACTCGCACTGTAAAAAGTAAATACAGATGATAGCTCTTTACGTCTGTTCAGCTCTTTTACAAAATCGTTGGCCACGGTTTCCATTTTTTTGTAATCGCCACTACCTGCTTTATCCAGTAAACGAAGCTCGAAACCTCCCGCAGCACCATAACCCGGAACGGCTGGTGGCTGGAAAAATTCGATAGTTGCACCTGGAATAGATTTCGATTTCTCTTCAAGCTCTTTAATAATCTCTACTGCCGAATGTTTACGTTCGCTCCAATCTTTCAGGTTGATTAAACAGGTACCCGAGTTCGATCCCGTACCTTCAGTAAGAATCTCATATCCTGCCAAAGATGAAACCGACTTTACGCCATCAATATCTTCGCACATTTTCTGCAGTTTCTCTGAAATCTGGTCGGTACGTTCTAAAGTGGATCCTGGAGGCGTTTGGATAATGGCATAAACCATTCCCTGATCTTCGTTCGGAATAAAACCTGATGGTACACTTCCGCTCAATCCCCAAACACCCAAACAAAATGCAATCAATATACCGAAGGTTAAGATCTTACGACTTACCATTTTGGTTAAAACAAATTCGTATTTCCCCGAAAGTTTGGCAAAACCATTGTTAAAACCATCTAAAAAGCGATCAATAATGGTTTTCTTTTTCTTCGATCCATGGTTATTCTTTAACATGATGGCACACAATGCAGGGGTAAGTGTTAACGCCACAATACCCGAAAGGATAATTGCCGTTGCCATGGTGATCGAGAACTGACGGTAGAAAATACCTACTGGCCCCGACATAAAAGCTACCGGAATAAATACCGATGCCATTAAAAAGGTAATAGCGATAATTGCGCCGCCAATTTCTTTCATGGCCTGCTGGGTAGCCTTCAGTACCGAAAGTTTCCGATCGTGTTCCATCTTGGCATGTACCGCTTCAATTACTACAATGGCATCATCTACCACTACCCCAATGGCCAATACTAAGGCGAACAAGGTAATCAGATTGAGTGTAATACCAAAAAACTGCATAAACACAAAGGTTCCGATTAAGGATACCGGTACAGCAATTGCCGGGATGAGGGTTGAACGCCAATCGCCGAGGAACAGGAATACCACTAAACCCACCAAGATAAAGGCTTCGACAAGGGTGTGGATTACTTTTTCAATAGAGGCATCGAGGAATTTAGAAACGTCGTAACTTACTTCATAATCTAAACCTTTAGGAAATGAGCTCGATTTGATCTCGGCCATTTTCGCTTTTACATCTTTAATTACCTGACTGGCATTACTTCCGTAAGATTGTTTCAATACGATAGCTGCAGAAGCCTTTCCATTTAACGTAGAATATAAATTGTAAGCTGAAGCACTAAAATCTACATCGGCAACATCTTTTAAACGAAGTAATTCGCCGTTAGCACTTGCTCTTAGTACTACATTTTCGTATCCTTCTTTCGTACTAAAGCGTCCGGAATATTTTAACACATACTCAAAAGCCTGAGAGCGTTTACCAGAACTCTCACCGGTTTTACCTGGAGAGGCTTCTAAACTTTGCTCATCAAGTGCTTTCATCACTTCATCCACTGAGATTTTATAAGCCTGCATACGGTCGGGTTTAAGCCAGATCCGCATGGCATAATCCCTATCACCCAAAATATCGGCAAAACCTACACCATCAACCCTTTTCAACTCTGAAAGCAAGTTGATATCGGCATAATTGTACAGAAAATTCTGGTTCATCTTAGGGTCTTTACTATACAAGTTGATGTACATCAACATGTTAGACTCTTCGCGAGTGATTTTAACCCCCTCACGAACCACTAAAGGAGGAAGTTTATTGGTAACAGCAGCTACACGGTTCTGTACGTTAAGCGAAGCCTGGTTGGGATCGGTACCTAAATTAAATACGACCTGAATGGAAGCTTCACCATCATTACCGGCATCAGAGGCAATATATTTCATGCCTGGTACACCGTTAAGGGCACGTTCTAGCGGAATAACCACCGATTTGATCAATAACTCATTATTTGCACCTGGATACTCTGCCGTAATATTAACTTTAGGTGGTGAAATAGAGGGGAATTGTGTAACGGGTAGGTAGCTGATGGCCAACACCCCAAGAAACACAATGATAAGCGATATTACTATAGAAAGGACTGGCCTTTGTATGAATTTACTAAACATAAAATAAGTATGGAGGGTGGTAGATTATTCAGTTTTCAATCTTAATTGTTTCATCACTTCCTGAGGCTGTTGGAATTTGAAGGTAATTTTATCATCGTCTTTTACTTTCTGCACTCCTTCAAGCAATATTTTATCACCCGTGGTGATGCCATCGCCAATGATGTACAAATCTGGCACCTCGCCTGCAATGGTGATGGCTCTGGAATGTACTTTGTTATTTTTATCGATTACAAAAACATAAGTTTTATCCTGAATATCATAAGTGGCTTTCTGTGGGATTACTAAAGCATTTTTTAAAGGAACAACCATCTGGATTTTGCCCGTTTCTCCGTTTCTCAGTAAGTTATCAGAATTGTTAAACCTGGCTCTAAAAGCAATGTTTCCTGTCTCATTATCAAATTCGCTTTCGATCACTTCAACCTTACCTTTCGATTTCAGCAACTCGTTATTCGCCAATAACAGGCTAACTTCTTGCTGGCCTTTTGCCTTTGCGGTACTTTGATAGTTCAGGTATTCAGGTTCAGACACATTGAAATACGCAAAAACCTGACTATTATCTGAAAGACTGGTTAATAAAGCACCTTCATCAACCAAACTACCCAGTTTTAATGGAATACGGTCGATTGTACCATCAAAAGGTGCCCTGATTTCGGTATTGGATAAATGAAATTTGGCCAAAGAGGTTTCGGCATTTGCTGATTGCAGTTTGGCTTTAGCCATGGCCAGCTCGTTTTTAGAAACGATATTTTTATCAGAAAGTAATCTGGTGTTTTCAAGCTCAATTTCTGCAGATTTAGTTTCGGCTTGTGCTTTTAACAACTCAGATTGTGCTGCTTTAGGCATAATCTTAAACAACAGTTGACCAGCTTTTACACGCTGACCTTCATCTACATAAATATTTTGGAGATAGCCTTTTTCCTGTGCCCTAACCTCGATATTCCTCACAGATTTAATCTGTGAAACATATTCCTTGGTAAACGAAGTATCCATTCTTAACGGTGTGGTTACCGCATAAGTAGTTACTTCTTCTTTTTCTTCTTTTTTCGTGGTACAACCCGTTACGTAAAGCAAAGTACATAAGCCTAAGCACATGACAACTCTTTTCATCTTTTTTTGTTAAATGGTTTTAATCTGATTTATTTTTTTCTCTAATTAGTCTCCCTTGGCAACCAATTTATGATAAGAAGCAGTCTACAACTGATGTGCAGATACTTAATTGACTTCAATAAATTATGGTTACGCAATGATTTAATTCGAAAGCGAAATAAATACAGATTTATGAAGTTATAATGAAGTTGAACTTCAGGTTTGGATTGAGAAATTGTGTTTTAGTGAAGCAAAAGATGATTTTTCACAACAAACAGATCATTTAGCTCCGCTTTTTGAACGAATTACCAGTAAGGAGCTAGAATTAGATGAAGAAATGACGATTTCTAATAAAAAAAACTCCGTTCTATGCATTTGCCAGTTATTTTCAGAATGAGGTATAAAT
>NZ_JBFTRT010000237.1:0-13948 GCF_056399685.1 Pedobacter sp. 01N416 | reverse complement strand
GTGCTACAATTTTAGGATTATCGGTTACGGCAACTGCCAAAGATGTACGTCCGTGGAAAGCGCCTGTAAAAGCAATTACCTTTTTTCTCCCGTTGTAAAATGAAGCTAGTTTTAAAGCATTTTCATTTGCCTCAGCTCCAGAATTACATAAAAAGAGCTGAAAATCTTTTTTACCAGAAACAGTTCCCAATAATTCTGCAAGCTGAACCTGCAAAGGAATTTTTACTGAATTTGAATAAAAACCAACTTTATTTAATTGATCAGTTAAGCGGTTTACATAATGTGGGTTGGTATGCCCGATTGAAATTACAGCATGACCGCCATATAAATCTAAATATTGTTGATCATTAGCATCCCAAACATTACTGCCTGCTGCTTTGGTTATTTCTATATCGTTAAGTGGGTAAACGTCGAATAGTTGCATTTTTTTTATAAGGTTAAAGACTAAAGACCAAAGACCAAAGCTTCCTGTGACATTTCATATAGCAGTAAGCCAAATCCAATAGCATTTAATCTTGGTTATTGTCGAAGGTGTTTAATTAAGCCAATTAACATTGCTTTAACCTCACCTGCCATTTTATAAATTTCAAAATATTTGCTTTCTTCAAGATAATCTAAATCTTTTGCAAGAAAACAAGCATATTCCATTTCTTGGACAGAGCCTAAAGCATTATCAAGAAAGTGGGCAAAATCTTTTTCAGTCCGCCGCCCTGCTCCCTCAACAATATTTAGTGGAACAGAATATGCAGCTCTTTTAACCTGACTTTGCAAGTCGTATTTCTCATGAGGAGGAAAAGCAGGTAAAATAACTTTATATACATGTAAAACCATTAGATGTGATTTTTTCCAAACGTCTAATTTTTGATAGTCTCTCATTTGATGTTTTAGTTATTCTTCATGCTACCTTCGCTTTAGACTTTAGTCTTTCAGCTTTGGTCTCTTCTACCTAAAAATTAGCTGCTTTTAACTTAAGTCCTGCTGTTTCATCCAAGCCGAACATTAAGTTCATATTCTGAACCGCTTGTCCGCTGGCACCTTTTAACAGGTTATCAATAACGCTGATGATAAATAATTTACCGCCATGTTTTTCTACATGAACCAGCGCTTTATTGGTATTCACTACCTGTTTTAGATCGATATTTTTCCGACTGACATGTGTAAATGGATGGGCACTATAATATGCTTCGTAAATATTTTGCGCCTCTTCTAAACTTAAATCACTTTCCAGGTACATGGCAGCTAAAATACCTCTTGTAAATGCACCACGCTGTGGGATAAAACTTAAAGCTTCAGAAAGTGATGGTTGCAACTGCAACAAACTCTCGCTAATCTCGTTCAAATGCTGGTGTTCAAATGCCTTATATATGGAAAGATTGTTGTTTCTCCAGCTGAAGTGCGAAGTGGTAGCTAAACTCTGTCCTGCACCGGTTGATCCCGTAGTTGCATTAATATGAACTTCATTCTTGATCAAACCTTTCGATGCCAAAGGCAACAAGCCTAATTGAATACAAGTTGCAAAACAGCCAGGGTTTGCGATATTTTTAGCTGCTTTAATTTTATCGCGGTTTAGCTCGGGTAATCCGTAAACAAAGTCTTTGGTCGAAAAGTTAGCATTTGCATGCAACCTGAAATCCTGCGACAAATCGATGATTTTAATGTTATCGCTAATTGGATTAGCGGCTAAAAACTTCTTCGCATCACCATGGCCAACACAAAGGAAAAGCACGTCAATATCCTGTGGAATATCGCTCACAAACTTTAGATCTGTATCGCCTATTAAATCAGTGTGTACATCAGAAATTAAGTTCCCGGCATTGCTTGTACTGTTTACAAAAGCAATTTCAACATTTGGGTGGTTAACCAAAATGCGTAACATTTCGCCTCCAGTGTAACCCGCACCACCAATTATTCCTGCTTTAATTTTATTCATCTCTATGCGTTTAGTGCTATTTTATAAAGAAAAAATTCTGAATCATTTTCTTGCTTAACAAATCCTATACTTTCGTACAGATGCTGGGCAGTATAGTTATCAACCGCTGTTTCCAGCTGTACAAATGTAGCTCCCTGAGTTTTGGCAAAACCCATGGCTGCTTTAATTAACTTTTCTCCAATGCCCTGCTTACGGTAATTTTCATCAACATATAAATCGTTCAAAATCCAATTTTTTGTTAATCTTACCGACGAATATTTTGGGTATAGCTGTGTAAAACCTATCGCTTCTTGTGTATTACTATCAGTAGCAACAAAAATGATAGACTCATTATGCTGTAATCTTTCATCTAGAAAAGCCTTAGCCATTCCGATGTCAGAAAACTGATTGTAGAATATGCGATACTGATTAAACAGACCAACTACTAAGTTGGTTTCTGTTAAATCTATCTGTTTGATTGTTATATTACTCACAATTTAAAGTTTTAAGGTAGAGGGTTTGAGTGTAAGGTTTGCACTAATCCACCTATGCCTTTTACCTTATGCCTCGTTGTTCACCTTATGCCAGATCATCACCTGGTTACCAAATATTTTAGAGAAACCTTTAACGTCTTCTCCGCTCCAGGCGTTATTCATTTCGCCATAGCTGCCAAATTTATTACTCATTAAATCATGGTTTGATTCAATTCCGATAACCTGGAAACGATACGGTAACAACTCTACAAATACTTTACCGCTCACAAATTTTTGCGTATCAGCTAAAAAAGCCTCAATATTCCGCATAATCGGATCGTGGAACTGACCTTCGTGCAACCAGTTACCATAGAAAGACGATAATTGTTCTTTCCAGCTTAACTGCCATTTGGTTAAGGTGTGTTTTTCTAGCGTATGGTGTGCTTTGATAATGATAATGGGGCCAGCTGCCTCAAAACCTACGCGACCTTTAATACCAATAATGGTATCACCAACGTGGATATCTCTACCGATACCAAAAGGCTGAGCGATTGCCTGTAATTTTTGGATTGCCCTAACAGGTGCTAATTTTTCACCATCAATAGCAACCAGTTCACCTTTTTCGAAGGTTAATTCTACCCTATGCGATTCTGTTTCCGAAACCTGGGTTGGCCAGGCGCTTTCTGGTAAGGTTTCGTGAGAAGTTAACGTTTCCTTTCCTCCTACCGAAGTTCCCCATAAACCTTTATTGATTGAGTATCTTGCTTTTTCTGCACTATATTCTACACCATGTTGTGCTAAATATTCTATTTCCGCCTCGCGGGATAATTTTAAATCTCTAATTGGGGTAATGATTTCAACCTCTGGGATAAGGATATTGAAAATCATATCGAAACGTACCTGATCGTTACCTGCACCGGTACTTCCATGAGCTACATAATCTGCACCAATTTTTTTCACGTAGTTGGCAATAGCTGTTGCCTGACTAACACGCTCTGCACTTACCGATAATGGATAAGTAGCATTTTTTAATACGTTACCAAAAACCAGGTACTTAATGCATCCTTCATAGTAACTTTCAGTTTCATCTACAACAGCATGCGATTTTACGCCTAAAGCATATGCTCTTTTCTCAATTTCCTGTAACTCTTCATCAGAAAAACCACCAGTATTTACAATTACTGAATGAACTTCTAATCCACGATCTTGTGCCAGGTAAATACAACAAAATGAGGTATCTAAGCCTCCGCTAAATGCTAAAACAACTTTTTTCATGCTATTTAAATAAAAAGGTAAATAAAAATAAAAGGGCTTTTAAGCCATTTTTTGGCTTAGGTTTAACAACTAAACGCTGTTTAATGCGCATAAAGCGCTCGTATAATTTGGGTTTCTTTTGCAGTTCTTCGGCAAATTGCTTGGCTACCTCATGTTTCTTCTCGGCCGGATCGTAAAGCATAGCTGTACACATGCAGTTTTTGCGTTCCTTCATTTTTAAAATTTCGAAGTTTACGCAGCTTTGGCAGCCTTTCCAAAACTCTTCATCCTGGGTAAGTTCGCTGTAGGTTACAGGCTCGTAGCCTAAATCTGAATTGATTTTCATTACGGCCAAGCCTGTTGTTAAACCAAATATTTTTGCCTTTGGGTACAACTTTCTCGATAAACCGAAAATTTCATTTTTGATGGCTTTTGCTAATCCCGCTTTGCGGTATTTAGGACTTACCACTAAGCCACTATTGGCCACAAACTGTCCGTGGCTCCAGGTTTCTATATAGCAAAATCCTGCCCAGGAGCCATCTTTATGGAAAGCAATAACCGATTTGCCTTCTTGCATTTTATTAGAAATATATTCCGGCGAACGCTTAGCAATCCCTGTTCCACGAGCTTTTGCCGATTCTGCCATTTCGGTTACTATTTCTTCTGCAAATACACGATGTTCAGGAAGTGCAACCTGCACTATAAATTCGTTAATATCCATTCGTTTTCTAACGAAAAATTATAAGTATTCTTGTTAATTGGGTTTTTAGAGAGGATCAATTCCTCGTTACGTTTAGTGTAGGTACTAAATACGTGGAGTGAAATTTTGCCGGCTTGTGGGATAATAAAACACGGGCTGAAAATGATTAATAAACATACCTTTCCCAGACACATTTTGTGCTGTGGAAACAGAAAGTTTATATAAAATTTGTTTAATCATTTCTTGCGTATTAAAACGGCTTTAACTCTATTGAGGTGCAAAGGTTTAAATAAAAATCGAGTTACACAATAATATCATCATTTTTTTATGTTAAGCTTTCGATTTTATTGAACTAATCTGACTTAAACAAGTATTGAGGCCATTTATAAATTTATAAAAAATTCGAGTATCGTGCATTTCAGTTATAGATTCTTTTGCCAATTTTAACATTGTTAAAAAAACGCAACAAACTTTAACATCTGCTTAACATCATTTAACATCCCGTAATACGGTTTAAACTCAATATTTGTATGTCTGTAGCGAATGCGATCTGGCTATCGTTTTATGGATACTCCTTAAATATTAAATCAAATTTTAACCGTATGAAGAATTTTACGCCATTTCATTTCAAATCGATCCCTTTATTTGTTCTAATTGCTTTTACAGCATTAACTTCATGTAAAAAAACCGAGACTGCCGATCCCAACATATCTTATTTAAGGGTAATCAATGCATCACCTTCTTTGGCTACCTACAATGCTTACTTTAATGGCAGCATGGTTAATTCGGCAGCTTTACCATTTGGAGGCTCTGCTGCTTATCTTTCTTATGCCGCAGGCGCTTACAGTTTAAAATTTACAACGGCCAGTAGCGCAGAGAGCTTGTTAACCAAAACCGTTACTTTAAATGCAAGCACCTATTACTCTTCTTATTTAATTAATAAACCGGCGGCGCTAGATATTTATACCATTGGTGATGATCTTTCTATACCATCAACTGATAAAGCTTACATCCGCTTTATCAATTTATCGCCTGATGCACCGGCTTTAGACCTGGCCAAAACGAGCGCAACGACCATGCTGGTTACCAATAAAACTTATAAAAATGCGAGTGGTTTTATTGCTGTAGATGCAGGAACTTATACATTGGATGCAAAAGAAACTTCATCAGGAACAGTTAAAGCTACTTCCGCCAGCACCAGTTTTACAGCGGGTTATCATTATGACATTATTTGCGGTGGTTTGGTAACACCTGCAAATGAAACTGAACGTCCTTTAAGTTTACAGGTTATATTGATCAAATAAAAAAAGGCTTTTTGTGTTTACCCTTCATAAAAAAACGGCAATTTTCGTATCGAAAATTGCCGTTTTAATTCGTAGAAAAAGGTTATCTGCCCATTAAGGCTAAAGCTATTTCTTCATCACTATTTTTTTGTTACATCAGGAAATTTTATCTGGATTACATAAGTACCCTCAAGCTTCAATTGCCACGACCATCTTGGATTCACAGAAAAACCCGGTGAAGATGGAAAATTATCAATAGTAACAAATTGACTAGGTATTCGATAATACATTAGAAATCCCCAATCGGTTGTAGGCGTTATATACTTCGTTAGTGGAAACGGCGCAACTTCAAAGTCGCATATCATCGCGGTATCCGTTTTGATAACGGGGTTAAACTTTGCATAGTTTTCAAAAACTGGACGGTCTCCTCTTTGAATGATCTCGCCGGCTTTCGGATTAAATGTACGTCCATTCTTATCAACCATTTTCAAAATTGCGCGTGCACCTGAATTTGATATTTTGGTACAGGTAATGGTTGGGTTACGCATTGCTGTTGCAACTCCTGTTATATCATTAAATCCATTAGCAACATTATCAGTTACTACAAAAAGATCTTCCAATTCAGGGTCTACCACATTTATCGTAGCCAATTTAGGAAATAATTTTGTACCCGTTACATTTGTCATTTCTACATCATAATAGTATTTACCTAAGGGTAAATTGGCAGAAGCCTTATTAAAAGTAAGCTGACCGCTGGCTTCATTGAAGTACATAGGCAATCGCTTAACTGTCTCTCTCTTTTTATTTAGCAATGCTACAGTAGTATCAGTAGTAGCATCAAATGACATCCCAGCTTTAAACGTAGTAATTTCATACTCGGTATTAAATTGAGAAGGAGCAGGAGATCCATCCTCGCGTCGAAGATTAAGAAGTTTAAATGTATATGGCGGTGTAGAGCCATCGGCATTTATCCTATCAGACTGATATAAAATCAAGCCTCTTTTAGCGTAGATATTATTGTCTTTATATCTAATAGCATCACTTTGAAAGCCTTGTTGTATTTTTTTACATGCTGCTATACTTAGCAGCGCAAAAAAACCTAAAATATATTTTGTTTTCATAATTATACATTATTGAGGTTAACATATTGTTTTTCACAGGTAGTCTTAGTTACCTAACGACTGGGCATTAAAAAACAACCTATGATTTCCATTGAGCACATGCACGATTCCGGTTGTAGTAATAATCCCTGAAGTCTGGCAATCAACAGCCTTATCTTTTTGATTATCTGGAATATCATCCTGATTTGGCTCACGATCATCTCTGGTACCAATCACTTTGGTATAAGTTACGTAATCTACATTACTTACATAAGCGTTATAATCAAACGTCCTTCTTAGCTTAATCAGATACTGTACATTAGGAATTGAACCAAGCATACTATCATAAAGTTTACCGGAGATTGTCATTTGATCACGGTTAATTTTACCCGCAAACATGTATGTTTTCAAGGAATCACTCAATTCTTGTAGCTATCCTTTTTGCAGGACGTAAATGCGGCGGTTATAATCGCTATTACAGCTATGATATATTTTTTCATGATTTAATACTAAATAGTTAAACTTTTCCAAGCCAATAGGTTGTTTGTTTAAGATTTGGATTTTCCCTGAATAGTGCAGGATCTACCGGCCAATAAAACCCTTCTCTTCTAAACCTGGTTTCCGTAAGCCAGTCCACAACATTACCATAGCGTCTGGTACGTAAAAGATCAAAGAACAAGTGCCCCTCAAGATACATTTCCTTACTTCTTTCCTTAATATACTCATCCATTACTCCACTTACAGAAAGTCCATTTTGTACAAGTGTAGGATTACGATTATTCCTTGTTCTGAATTCATTGATGATAGTGGTCGCTGTGGCTGCATCATTTTTGTATAATGCGATTTCCGCTTTTAGCAACTTCATATCACTTAAACGGAAAATAATCATGTTATTACTCAAGTAAGCATCTAATTTCTGTCCGGGATTTCTATAAATTATATTGCTGTATTTTGTACAAATTGGTCTTTCAGGATTTGAAAGGTCGAAGTTTTTGGTAAAGCGAATATCGTTAGAATTTGATCCAAATTGATCTGTCAGAAAACGTGGAACAACATAAAATCTTGGATTATTAGAATATGTATTGATATAAGCACCGCTAAGGAATCTCGTACCAATGCTGGAATTAGAACCTTCTAATGTATTCTCACTCATATTGATCTCGAATATTCCGTCAGTAGAACGGCCTACAAAGGTTGATTTATAATTTGCAGTATCTGTCTGGCTATATCCTCCCTTTTGTATTAAAGTAGTAATTGTCGTATCTGCACTATTTACGTCAGTTAAATTTGGCGCATCTTTGCTAACGTCAGACATCGTAGCTCTCCATAGGTATAGGTGGGCCAATAATGCATATGCTGACCCTTTATTGGCGGTCACTTTTGCATCGCCAATATTAATATAATTCCAGGTCAATAAATTGATGGCATTTCTGCAATCGGTTTCAATTTGCTTCATAACATCTGCTCTCGAACTTCTCGGAAGTTGTGGCGCTGTGATTGGATCGTCATAAGCTGTAGTAACCAAGGGGACATCACCCCAAACCCTTACCATCATAAAATAGCTTAAAGCACGGATAAACATTGCCTGCCCCGTTATGTTGTTTTTAAACGCTATAGGATCATCTGTGTCTTTCAGTTGGGCATCAGTCATCTTGCCTACATTAGCAATAACGATGTTAGACATTTTTAAGCGTTTTAGCCGGAAAATTGTAACCAAAATTTATACTTCTGATTCTGAAATAACCACCTTTTTCCAAGAAAAAAGTCTGGGCACCGGTGTAATAGTAACGATAACTTCCCAAATCATATTTGGCGTAGTCTGCCTGATCACCAGGATTTCTCCAAATATTTGTTTTGCTTAAATCCGGAGTTGAAAATCCAGCAAATCTATTTATTGGGTCCCCATCTGTTGAATTAGAAAAACGATCTGATTCAAATAAATTTAACACATCTCTGTCGAAAGTAAAGGTGCAAAATATGTTCAATGAAAAGTTCTTGTAACTGAAATCATTGGTCCAGCCTCCGGTAACTTTTGGATTAGGATCGCCGATCGGCGCTTTGTCCGGATTGATGCCATCATTAAAAATATCAATGAAACCATCTCCGTCAAGATCCGCTAGGTAAAATTGGCCTGCTTGGTACGCACCATTGCTATTTCTATATAATTCTCCTGTAAAAGGATTAACAGGTATATCGCTTGTTCTTGAAAATACGCCATTTGTCCTATAAAGATAAAATGCATTTATTGGACTTCCAACTGAAAGGATATGGGATTTATCAAATCTGTCTCCACTTAAAATAAGATCTCTTCCACCATTCGGCAAACTCATGATCTGGTTTTTATTATATGAAGCATTAATCCTCGTAAACCATTTGAAATTTCCTTCAAGCGGATTAGCAGAAACGGTCAACTCGGCACCTGAATTTCGGACGCCTATGGAATTCGTTAAAGCTCGATCGTACCCTGTTGTTAGTGGAAGGTTTACACTAAATAATTGTAGAGAAGACTCTTTGTTATATACGTCAAACGATAGTGCATACTTACCATTTTTGATTTCAATATCAGTACCGATATTCCATTGAAGGGATTTTTCCCAGCTCAGGTTACTTTGCGCGGCACCATCACTTAAATTCGGTGTAATAGCTGTAGTACCATTATAGGAAGTTGCTCCACCATTTCCATTAAACCCACCATTATTTACAGAATACAAGTTATATTGTAAATAATTATTATTAGGTAAACTTCCTGATGTTCCTAAACTGGCCCTCAATTTGATTAGTGTAAATGGATTATTTACCCAGTTTTTCATAAAATTTTCTTCTGAAGCTAGCCAACCAACAGATGCAGACGGGAAATATCCCCACTTATTGTTTTTACCAAATCTGGATGAACCATCTGCCCTGGCAGTTGCCGAAAGTAAATACTTACCATCAAAATCATAAGCTAAACGTCCGTAATAGGAAAGAAGTCCATAAGCCTGATAGTCAGAACCAGCTGAAATCCTTGATTGCTGAAACCCACTGACAACTTGAATGTTATCTGATGGACCTCCATAACCTGAAGCAGATGTATTCTGGAACTGGTTATACTGAATATCCTGCCCAGCAATAACACTCAGGGAATGTTTACCAAACTGATTGTTATATGATAAAAAATTAGACGTTAGTGCATTTGTACTATTATCTGCGTAGCTCGATGATGAATTTCCCTGGCCATTGTTCAATATACTTGTCCTACTATAATCCCTTCTGGCTGTATTTAACAAATAAGAGGACTGAGAAGTGAGCATTAGGTGTTTATTAAACTCATAACTTAAGTTTAAATTTAGCGTAAGTTGATTGCTGATGTTTTTATCCAAATTCTCATCATAGGCACCTAATAAAAGTGCTTTTTTATCTTCATCCAGATTCAACAATGATGAAGGCATATTGCCAGCCCCTAAATTAACAGGGCTACTGCCACTCCCATTACCTCTTGAAAAATCCGATCTCGAGTAGGCAATGATGGGATTAATCATTAATTTCTCCTTCATGGCTCTGGTCGTCAGATTTAACCTACCAGAATACCTTTTGAAACCAGTTGCCTTAATAATACCTTGTTCATCATAGTAACCTCCACTAAACCTGTATACCATTCCATTAGCTCCCCCACCACTCACACTCAAATCGCCATTAGTGATTTTTCCAGATTGATAAAAAAGATCCTGCCAATCTGTATTGCCATTATAAGCAGGATTTAAACTATCTGTTAAAATGTAAGGAAGCTGTTTCAGATCACTATAAGATAATTGCCTTTGCAAAACATCCATTTTCTGCCTTCTCTCGGTGGTTCCAAGTGTCACATCTCTTAACTTTGGTCTTTGGGTTAACCCTGCATAAGCATTGATAGAAACCCGCGGCTCGCCGCTAAGCCCTTTTTTCGTCGTTATCAAGATAACCCCATTGGCTGCACGAGATCCATAGATAGCTGCTGCTGACGCATCCTTTAATACGTCTATAGATTCGATGTCTGTTGGATTTATGCCGGCTAGATAATTCTGACCTGTACCTACACCTGGCCCGACATAGGTTTCGGTTGGCTGAGGAACGCCATCAACCACATAAAGTGGTGAATTTATTACGTTAAACTCATCGTAACCCCTGCTAACCAACGAATTACCCCTAACAGATACGGTAGGCGATGCTCCGGGTTGACCGGTGAAATTCTGAACGTTTACACCCGACACCCTACCTTGCAGCAATTGATCGAAACTCGCGGACGGCAAATTTGCCAACTCTTTAGCGGAAATACTGGATATTGCAGCTGTAGTTTTCTTTCTGGTAATTTTTTGATAACCGATAGTAACCACTTCATTCAGCGTATTATTATCCTCTTCCAAAGAAAAGTTTAATGTACCACTTGCCGAAACCGTTTTCTCTGCCCAACGATAACCTACTATTCTAGCGGTAATAATTGCACCGTCGTTTTGAACTGTTAAGGTGAATTTTCCATCGGCGTTTGTAGCGGTACCATTCTTGGTACCTTTTTCGATAATAGAAACCCCTGGTATGGGTTTGTCATTTTGATCTAAAACAGTTCCTTTAATTGTTTTCTGCGCAAAAGCGAGCCACGGAATAAGTAAATAAAAGAATGTTGCCATCAAAAATTTCACATAGCAATGTCTTGTAGAAGTTTTTTCCATTGATGATTAGTTAGTTTGGTTTGATTACAAACTAAAAGTATCAACATTTTTACTTCGATTTTAATTTTTTTTTAATCAAAAGGAACCATATTTTAACCTAAAAATTGGCTTAAATACCACATTTTGTTTTACAAAAACTGACTTTTGCAATTAACAATATACCAATAGCTGCTCAAAACGGTCTATTTTGCCAAATTACCTCATATTTCTTGATCACATTCGAACTAAATTCGAAAAAAATCTCCCAGAAGTTTAGTTGAAAAAATTTCGATAAACTTAGATTTTAACACAACTAAAACGTTAAAGCTATTTACTTCACTTCATTCCTAGTCTGAATTAAAACTAGGTTTTACAGGCACCAATCACCACTATTTAGAATAATTCAAAATAATTTGGATAATAAGATTTTCTACCGTTATTTTGCAGCAGTTTAGAATTAATCCAAATAAATATTATCATGCTTAAAATCAGACTTTTCTGTATAACGTTTTTTTTAACTTTTGCCAGTCTACTCTCCTTTGCCCAACAGTTTTCGACCATAGGCGGCACAGTTACCACTTCGGATGGTAAACCTGCCGCTTACATTTCGGTTGGTTTAAAAGGAAAAGGCCTGGGGAATGTAACCAACGAAAAGGGTATTTTCGAAATCCAGAGAGTTAAACCAGGATCTTATACTTTAAGGGTATCGGCTGTTGGTATCCAAAATATAGAAAAACCAATAGTTATTACTGCTGGAGAGAACAAAACCGTTGATTTTGTAATCAACCAAAATTCAAATCAGCTTAATGAAGTAAATATTAACCAGGGCATAAATAAGTATATCGCTAAGAAAAGTGAATTCGTTTCAAAAATGCCGCTTAACAACCTAGAAAACCCACAGGTATATACCACGATTACGAAGGAAACAATGGCCGACCAGCTTGTGTTTTCGGTTGATGATGCTGCCCGCAATGCGACTGGCGTTCAAAAAATGTGGGAATCAACTTCGCGCGGTGGCGATGGTGGTGCTTATTACGCATCAAGAGGCTTTATTGTACAGGCTAAACTCAGAAATGGAATTGCTGGTAACGTAACCGGCCGCAACGATGCTGCTAACTTAGAAAATGTAGAGTTTATAAAAGGTCCATCTGCTACTTTATTCGGTAGCACATTAACCTCATATGGTGGTTTAATTAACCGTATAACTAAAAAACCTTTCGAAGGAATGGGAGGCGCGGTAAGCTTTTCGACAGGTAGCTACGATTTTAACCGGGTTAGTACCGATTTCAATTTTCCTGTTGATAAAGATAACCACATTTATGCCCGGTTAAATACTTCTTACAATTACAAAGGTTCTTTCCAGGAGAATGTTTATGACAAAGGTTTCTTCATTGCGCCTAGCCTGTCGTATAAAGTAAACGATAAATTAGACTTTGTTTTTGATGCCGAAATTGCCAACGGTACAAGCACCCTAAAACCATTCGTTTTCTTCTATTTCCCTGTAAAAGACCTTGGTTTTGATAGGGCGGATCAATCTGGAATAGCTTACGACAAGTCCTTCACCGCTGATGCGATGAAGCAAAAATACAATAGCTCAAACTTCTTCGGACAGGCTAATTACAAGTTTAATGATAATTGGTCGTCTCACACCAGCTTTTCAAGCAACTATAGTTTCTCTAATGGCCGTGGTACGTATTTGTTCTTAGTCCCAAACAACTATCCTCCACTGGGCAACCCAACGGCTGCACCAGGTGCCGATTTGATATCAAGAGCAGATCAATCAACTGATAACAGTAAGGTTTTCACTTACGAGGTACAACAAAATTTCAATGGCACTTTTAACTTAGGTTCGGTAAAAAACAGAATGGTTTTAGGCCTTGATTATTTACGACAAAACTCCGATCAGTTATTTTATTCGATCGATACTTTTGATCTGACCAATAAAGATGGAAGCGGCGCTAACTACAATAACTTTACTGAACATAATTTAGCGGCATTTTATGCAGCACTTCCTAGTGTTCCTAAATATCCGTATAACTTCAAAACCAATACATACAGTGCTTATGTTTCTGATGTGATTAGTTTAACAGATAGGTTAATCGCCTTAGCTGCATTAAGAGTAGACAGATTTGACAATAAAGGCAATTCCGATCGTACAGGCTCGGCACCAAAAGGTGCGTACAAACAAACTGTTTTTTCGCCAAAATTTGGCTTGGTATTTCAGCCAATTAAAGATCAGCTATCATTATTTGCCAATTACCAAAACGGCTTTAACAACTTAAACGGTATAGATTATCAAGGTAATGCTTTTAAACCAGAGCAAGCAAACCAAATTGAAGGTGGAGTTAAAACAAACATATTTAATGGTAAGTTAACAGGCGCTGTATCTTACTATTACATTAAAGTTAAAGATATTGTTAGGGGTTATAACGGAGATCCATCAAATCCAAATGCACAAATCCAGGATGGCAATAAAATCAGCAAAGGTATAGAAGCCGAAGTTATTGCAAACCCGGTTAACGGTTTAAATATTATTGCAGGTTTCGCTTATAACGATAACCATTTAGA
>NZ_JBFTRT010000236.1:0-7450 GCF_056399685.1 Pedobacter sp. 01N416 | reverse complement strand
GCGCAAGGCTGATCAATCCGTCACGTTTATCATCCTTATGGAAAAGTGTTAGTGATACGCTCAGAAAAGAACGCAAGCAGCTGCAGGAAGCCCGTCAGGAAATTAAAGCACAAGCCGATAACATTTCAAGCTTAAAAGGCGAAGTAAATGGAAAAGAAAGTTCCTTGGCCAATGCCAACGCTGCTGTTAATGAAATTAAATTTTTAGGCATATCCTTCAATAAAGGCACCTATAATACCATTGTTTGGGCCATTATTATTGTACTTGGGGTAGGTTTGGCCTTTGTAATTTTCCAATCCGGCAAATTAAGGCACGAAGCGAAGTACAGAACCGAGCTTTACCAGGAAGTGGCCGATGAATTTCAGGCACACAAAGTAAAAGCAAAGGATAAAGAAATGAGACTTGCCCGTGAGCTGCAGGACGAGCGTAATAAATGGGATGATGGCCGGGGAAGATAGTCGAAGACTTTTTAATTAATTGAAAAAACTTAACTTTTTTTTTAGAAAAGCAGGGCTAGTAGTGCTTCGGTTCCACTAGCCCCGCCATTCGCTTTACCTCACTGCGTTCAGTGTCCGCTACTGTCGGGTTTATTCCAATTATAGCAGCACTATTTGGCCCCCTAAACCCGATCAAAGCGAGATGCCGATATTTCATCGGCAGAAGCGGGAGCGGAACTGCTTTCCAAACAAATAACTGAATTAAAAAAATGATTAAATTATTCGAGAAATCTGCAAATACATTTAACAGTAGATTTCTCCATTCCGTTGCATTCAGTCGAAATGACGATAACACGCTTAATTTTTGATGCTATACTTCAAACCCACCTCAAATTCGCCATTGCTATAACTCTGCATTTTTGAAGTATTGGTAGTGTACTGGAATAAAACCGAAAATTGGTTTTTGTAGTTTGCACCAAAACCAGCTGTAAAACTGTTGGTGCTATGATATATGCCGTTAAGCATCAACTTATTCTCTAAAAACTGAAGATTTACACCGGCATCAAAAATACCATCATAATTCTGCACCCCTCTATACACCAATTTCGGTTCAATACTGTTGATTACTTTATCAGTTGTGAATTTATAACCGGCTGCGATAAAATAAATCGATCGGTCTACCACGTTTCGCAGTACATCTCTTTTAAAAAACCGTTTAAGATTAGGCAAAGCAGCCTGTAGTGTCAATTTATCGGAGCGGTAAGCTACTCCAAAATCGCCATCCAAATATAATCTACGATCGTTAAAGCTATTGAGTACATCGTCGTCTAAATCGCCTTTGGCTTTACCAAAATCAATCCATTCATTCATAATGCCGGCAGACAAACCAAAATCCAAGAAGTTGGTCCCCCCATTTAAAGGCAAATGATAAGCATAAGTTACAGTTGCCCTGGTACGGTTAATGGCGCCTGCACCTTCATTGTAAAAAAGAATACCCAAACCTACTTTATTATTAGTCAAACCATAGTCGCCAGTTAAATACTGAATCTTTGGTGCACCATCTACCCCCGTCCATTGCGTTTTAAATGCTGCATTTAAATTTAGTCCGGTTTCTAAACCTGCCATTGCCGGGTTAGCCAAAAACTGGTTCTGATAGTAGATGCTACCCATGGGGTTAAGCTGGGCAAATGCTGGCGTAACAAACAAAAACAACAGCCCCGCCATATAACATTTCATTTTTTTCACGCTGTTATTTTTTATATAAGATTGATATAAAACCTTTAATAGAACCATCTCCCCCTAAATCGAGCATATAATAATAAGTATCTTCGGTAAGTGGCTTTCCGTTAAAATAGCCTTCCCAGTTGTTTTGATAACCTTGGGTAGTATAAATCAACCTTCCTCCCCTATCAAAAATGGATAGTTTGTTATTCGGATACTTTTCTAAGCCTTTAACTACAAAAAAATCGTTTGTCCCGTCTCCGTTTGGAGTAAGGATATTATTTACAATGGCTACGTCGGCCGTGGTCTGTATGATCAGAAAAGGCTGTAAAAACCCTTGGGTCAATGTAGTGTTGGCAGCCTGTAAAGTTTGCACCAGTACCATTTCACCAATACTAAAATCGTATAATTGATTATTAATCTTACCGTTGCCACTAGCCGAATTAACCACATACGGCAAACTTTGTGCGTTTGCGTTTCCCCAGAAAAACACTATGGTTAAGAAAACAAGCAAATAGGATATTCTTCTCATTGTGTTTAGTTTAAAGAGATCCAAGCCGCCCCATCGCTTTGAATGGTGAAAGTTTTTGCACCGGTAATGGTGGTTACATCAGAATCATCATTCAACAAAACAGGATTGTTTAACGTAACATCACCTGATGATAAAGCTTTCACAATTACATAAATCCTTCCTTTACAGCTAGAGGCCGTTGGGAGATTAACACTTACCGCCAAACCTGCATTTTTTATCCTGACTGTGTAATGACTGGCATCGAGTGTTAAGGCCCCGGCTGTAGTATAGATTAAAACACTTGCTGCAACAGAACCATTGATGTTTAAAGTACTTGCATTTGCTGGGGCATAAGCTACAGAAGATGCAGCGGCAGTTCCATTAATGGTTAATGCGCCACCATTTGCTGCAAAATCGCCAGCGATTAGCGGGTATGAGGTACTAGAGTTAGCTACTACCAAAGTATTATTTGAATTTGTGCTGTTAGCGGCAGCATTGCTTCCGATGAAAACATTCCCTGCCCCATTGTTTTTCGAACCGGCAGCATAACCTAGTGCCGTATTATTGTCGCCATTACTGGCTTCAAGCGCCAAACTTCCAATAGCTGTGTTTGATATACCAGTTCTATTGGCCATTAGCGCATGCGTGCCAATTGCAGTATTATTGGAGCCTACCGTATTAATCGCTAATGCCTGCGAGCCAAAGCCGCTGTTGTTGATAGCACTAAAACTGCGCTGCAACACCAGGTAACCAAAAGCGCTGTTTTCGTAACCTGAAATGTTAACAGATAATGCTTCGCGACCAAATGCACTGTTGTAAAAGCCAGATACATTCGCGGTAAGTGTTTTATAACCGTAAGAAATATTGTTTTCGGATGAATTGCCTARACGGCCAGATTTTAAACCGTTAACCAGAAAGTTGATGGCCACATCATCTGTATTACCTAGGAAATTATTGTTTTGATCGGTGCTGCCCGTATTTCCTTTTAATGCCCAGGCATTTGCATTTGCAAATAATGTCCTGCTGATTAATTCGGGTTTCCCGGTTGTTGCGTTGGTGATATACACTTTGTTTGCATCACTCAGCCCATCAGTAGTTAATTTAGCCACCGTAACCGAAGCATCAGCAAGCTTTGCTGTAGTTACCGACCCATCAGCGAGCTGTAGTGTATTTACTGCGGCATCATCGATATTAACGTTTTTAACTTCTTTACTTCCAATTTTTACAGCGGTTACTGCAGCGTCGGCTAATTTTGCCGTTGTTACTGCCCCATCTGCCAGTTTAAGCGTGCTAACAGCCGCCGTGTTTATATCAATTACTACATCTTTCAATAAAGCCGTAGCGCCATTAGCACTAATACTCAAATCAGTTGAGGTTAATGCCTTAGCGCCTGATAGTTGACTCACATCCAATGTTACTGGTTTCCATGCAGTGCCATCAAATAGAAGCACCTGATTGTTGATTGGTGAAGTGGCATTTAATGTCTTTCCCTGAAGATTAGCTAATGTAGGATTTGGATAATTCCCTGTTAAATCACCGCCAGCTACTCCTGTTGAAGGGCCAACTGGGCCTATGTCACCTTTATCCCCTTTTATGCCAGGTATGCCCTGCAAACCTTGTAATCCGGTAGCTCCCGTTGCACCTGTATCTCCTTTCGCTCCTTGTAGACCTATTGCGCCTACTGCTCCTTGTGCACCGGCAGCACCAGTTAAGCCAATTGGCCCCTGAGCACCAGTTGCTCCTGCAGGTCCTTGCGGACCTGCAACGCCCGCAATACCTTGTGCACCAGCAGGGCCAGCTACACCCGGATCTCCTTTGGGTCCGGTTGGCCCATTGGCAGCATAAAGGGCATATGGAACACTTAGCAATTGTGCGGTTCCGGCCAAACTAAAATTTGTACCATTATCAGGATCGATTTCGACCTTAACAAACTTTAATCCACTCGCCCAAGTTACCCCAGCAATTGTACCGTTAACCGAACTTGCACCAGTAGCCCCGATAGCTAATGTATATAAACCTAAAGTATTTGTCGTTACATTTCTTACTTCCGAATATTGAACGGTTCCAGTTGAAGATCCATCTAAAATACTAATCCGCAGGGCTATATTTTTATTGGCCAGCGGGGTGCCATTGGCATTTCTTGCCGCTCCTTGATAATTAAATTGTTGGGGTGTCTGCGCTTTAATAGCTAAGGTGAACCCTATGCTTAACAAAGCAATTAGTAAAAGTTTTTTCATGAATCGGGATGAGATCTAAAGCATCAGGCGTAAAAATAAGAGAGCCTAACGATCAAATCTAACAATTAGTACAAGCTGCTCAATTCGCTTTACACGAAACGCTAATTACAAATACTAAAACGATTTTAAAGAACTACAAATCAACCACTTAAATAAAATTTAATTTCACAGTTTTACACAAACACCCAATTTAAGACCGATTTAACCCTCTAAATCAGAAGAAAAACAGGATGAATCAGCAATTAATCGAACATAAAAAGTAAAGCCAGAAAGTTATCTTTAGGTTTCCGAAGGAAAAGATATTCCCTTTATATTGCGGTATAGATCAACTGCGTACAAATCGGTCATACCCGAAACGAAATCCAATACGCTCTGTATGATAGAATAAATATCAGTTAAATCGGTATGATATTGTTTGGGAATAAGTTTAACCAGTTTTTTATAATAGTGTGTATTGTTATGAATAAGTGCAGGAACAAACTCTTCTAATAAACCGGCCATAATTTTATAACCGGCAACCTCTTTCTGTATAACCGACGAGAAATTGTAGATACGCTCTACAGAAATTTTTTCTACGGCTTTCCAGGCAGAAATATAGGGCTCGGGCAATAAATCGGTTAAACTTTGATTAAGCTCGCCTTTCAATAATTTTTCTTGTTCCCTAAAAAATATACCTGCACATTGGTTGGTTAACGTATTAATTGCTTTTGCCCTCAACAGACCGATTTTTGCATCGTCGTCTTCATAATCATTTTTTAAACGATCTTCGATGGTGGTAGAATTGGCAAAAGGCAACAGATAACTCTTTACCTCCTCATAGGAAAGTATCTTTAAGCGGTGTGCATCTTCCAAATCGATGATGCTGTAACAGATATCATCTGCAGCCTCAACCAGATAAACCAAAGGATGTCGTTTGTAAATGAGGTATTCGCCTTCTTCTTTCTCCAAATTGAGCTCTTCTGCGATCTTTTTAAAAGTTTCTTCTTCTGATTGAAAGAAACCGTATTTCTTACGGTGCAGCACCCCCTTTTGTTTACCCGCAATTGAGGCGCAAGGGTATTTTGCAATCGAAGCCAAAGTAGAATAGGTTAACGCATAAGCATCGTTGCCTTTTCCTTTTAGCGGATGGGTAAGGATCCGGATGGCATTTGCATTACCTTCAAAATTAATTAAATCGTGCCACTGCGATTCCTTCATTTCTTTCTGATAAACTTTCCCATCGCCATCGGTAAAATATCGTGAAATAGCTGCTTCTCCTGAGTGCCCAAAGGCTGGGTTTCCCAAATCATGCGCCAGTGCAGCGGCAGCCACGATATTACCCACTTCGTTAATTAAAGGAACATCTTTAATCAGTTGCGGTTGTTGCTCTTCTACACTTTTTAAAAAAATATTGGCCATGGAGCGGGCCACACTGGCAACCTCTAAACTATGCGTTAAACGGTTATGTACAAAAACACTTCCTGGCAATGGGAAAACCTGGGTTTTGTTCTGCAACCTTCTAAAAGGAGACGAAAAAATCAACCGGTCATAATCACGCTGAAAATCAGACCGTGCCCGATCTGTGCTGGCACCATATTGTTCTTGTCCGTATCTCTTATTCGAAAGTAAATATTTCCACTCCATTTATCCCGTTTGCATTTAAAATTTGGCGCAAGTTAAACAAAACGCGAAAATGGTTAAGCATAAAGCCTCAGGTAAAATTTAAATTACATTAATTAAAAGATATTTTTATATTCGCCAGAAAATTAAACAAACAAATAATGAAAAAAATCTTATTAACGCTCGCTATCTTATGCTGCTTTACGGTCTTAACCAAAGCACAATTTGAAGGCTCGAAGCAAATTTTCGAAAGTCCGAAACTAAAGGAGACAATCAAAACACAAAAAATTGTAGCCATCTTACCTTTCGAGGTAAAAATTTCTTACCGGAAACAACCAAAAAACTTCAGTGCAGAAGGAAACAAAAGCCAGGAAGAGTCGATGGCAAGATCAATACAGGCCAGTATGTACACTTTTTTGTTAAGGAAAGCTTCTGATTATACCGTAACTTTCCAGGATGTTGACAAAACAAACATCTTATTAAAAAAAGCAGGTGTTTTAGGTAAGTTAGACGAAACAACTAAAGATGAACTAGCCAAAATACTTGGTGTTGATGCTGTTATCGGTGGGCGTTTTGAAACTGAGCAAACGAAATCTGAAGCTGGTGCAATCGCCTCTGCTGTTTTATTTGGTGGCTTTGGTGGAAAATCTGGAACAGGCACCATGTTCTTAACCATAAACAACGGAGCTGATGGAGAGTTAATGTGGCGTTTCTTTAAAACAATGGACGATTCCATTATGAGCTCTACAGATGATATGGTAGAACGGATGATGCGAAAAATATCACGGAATTTCCCATATAAAAGTTAAAACGAAGGCAGATAGAAATATCTGCCTTTTTTGTTACTGCCTATTTTTTCATTTATCCTGATTCAAACTATTTAGTCTGCGTTCTGTTTATTCATAAAGCTATAATACTATGAAAACGAACATATATAACAAGGAAGAGCATATTGAAGGTTATGTAGGATCAGGTGATGAACAATCAGAAAAATCTGATGTACAAAAAGCTTACGAAGCAGGTAACGACACCGATGTAGTAACCAGTTATGGCAAAGAACCAAGCGAACTGATTAAGGGAAATCCTTTAGCCAAAGACGGCCGGGATAACTCTGGCACGCAAGGTAAAGATTCTCTTAGTGATGACGCCTACAACAGTTCGGATAAAAACCCAACCATACAGAGTGCCGAAAGTCATACCGGAAGTTCATCTGACGATTTTAAGACAAAAACCAGCATTAATGAGGCTGATGAAAACCATGCTTTAAATACAGGAATATAAACAGATAATTATGGGACTATTAAAATATGCCATTTTAGGCGCAGCAGCTGTGTATGGTTTTAAGTATGCTACAAAAAAGCGGATAACTGATGGTAAATCGTTGATTGATGACTTTAAGGAAAAAGCTCCAGAATATGTAGATAGGATTAAGGATTATTCTGAAA
>NZ_JBFTRT010000235.1:0-10969 GCF_056399685.1 Pedobacter sp. 01N416 | reverse complement strand
GGCCATGATAAAAAGGAATGGAAAGCGTTTATTAAACCTGGTAAACCAGTTGCTCGATTTCCGTAAAATGGAAGAGCAGGAATTGCAATTACATAAGAGCGATGGCGAAATTGTATCCTTTATTAAAGATGCAACAGACTCATTTTATGATCTGGCAGAGCGCAAGCAGATCAAGTTTGCTTTTAAAAGTGCTGTTGAAAATCTATATGTATCGTTTGATCACGATAAGATTGAACGGATATTGTTCAATTTACTTTCAAACGCATTTAAATTTACGCCATCAGCAGGAGCCATAAGTGTTGAATTACAAAAGCTGCCGCATCAGGGAGAAGATGGCTGGGTTTCATTGGAGATAAAAGTGATAGATTCAGGAATTGGGATACCAAAAGATAGGCAGGAAATGATCTTCGAACGGTTTTTTCAAAATGAAACATCCTCATCCATCCTTAACCAGGGATCAGGAATTGGCTTGTCCATCACCAAAGAGTTTGTGAAAATGCACGGAGGTGAAATATTGGTAGAAAGTGAACCGGGTTTAGAAACTTGTTTTACCGTACACCTAAGACTCGCTTCCAGTTCAATTTCGGTGCAGGAGCAAAATGATGTTAAATATGCTGAATTGCCATATGCAGAATCAAATGAAACCATTATAGGCATACCGCTTACAAAAAGTAATGAACATGCCTATGACAGCTCCATAACCACTGAAAAACAATTATGTTCCGATGGAAAAAAGGATGAAAGTGAGTGTTCTGAGATGGATACCTGCATAACAAATGTGCCTCTTGTTTTGTTAATTGAAGATAATGAGGATTTTAGGTTTTACCTTAAAGATAACTTAAGGTCTTTTTATAAGATAGTAGAGGCCTCGAATGGTAAGGAAGGCTGGCAAAAGGCCCTTGCATTGCATCCTCATCTTATTGTTTCAGATATAAACATGCCGGAAATGAATGGCACTGAATTATGTAAAAAACTGAAAGCGGATGACAGGACCAAACATATCCCGATCATATTACTAACAGCTTTAACTGCTGAAGAAGAGCAGCTTAAAGGCTTRGAAACCGGAGCGAATGATTACATGACCAAGCCCTTTAATTTTGAAATCTTACATTCAAAAATAAAGAATCTGCTCACGCTTCATCAAACGTTTAAGAAAACTTATTCCAGACAGATCAGTATTCAGGCACCGGAAATAGAAATCGAATCTACAGATGTTAAATTCCTTAACGAAGTATTGCCTTATATTGATGCAAATCTTGATAAACCTGAGTTGTCTGTTGAGGACTTAAGTAAGCATATGAGGATGAGCAGGGTATCTTTGTATAGAAAGTGTTTGCAGGTAATGGGTAAAACGCCTGTTGATTTTATCCGATCTGTTAAGCTGGAGAGAGCAGCCGTATTATTAGAGAAAAGCGATAAAACCGTTTCAGAGATATGTTATATGGTTGGTTTTAGCGCTCCTAATTATTTTGCTAAGTCGTTTAAAGCAAAATATAATGTAGCACCATCCGAATATATGGCAGAAAAAAGGAAGGCCCATAAAGATAAAGACCTTTAAATTAAAACAGAACAAATATCCGAATCGAAGTGAACGAAGTGTTATTAACCAAATCTTCGGGAAATGAAAAAATATCAGCGTTCTTTATTGTCAATATCTTTTTAAAAAGAGGTTGTATCATAAATATAGATTTGTCATCCTGTCCGGAGGACTCCTGTAGAGAGCCTCCCGATTTTCATCGACAGGCTCAACATGACAGCATCTGAGGTGAAATCGCTTTTATGATACACCCTCTTCCATTCAATAGTAGCTACAGCTCTGTTTCTCTACATCCCGTCTGATCGCATTGCAAAAACTAATTTTACATGTCTGAAGGCATTTGTTTCACTCCATTCATTGTCATAGTTTAAACCGTAAGGCCAAAAATGCCCGCCTCCTGTGTGTATTACACCACTAGTGCCATCAAAAATTTTAACAAGTGCAACTGTGTTTGCGCCCAAGAAATCCCCCGTACTGGTATTTGATGTCCATCCGGTGCTTAGGCCTACGCCATAGGTGTGGGCAATTTCGTGCATTGCCGTACGCACATTCTGGTAACTGGTATTTGCACCAAAACGTATGTTTCCGTTGGTACTGCCATCAGCTGTGGGCACACCTGTGTTATATTGCACAGTAAGTGTGCGGGCGGGCCAATTGGCGCCAGCATTATATCTTGCACAGGCGTCATTCATGGCGTGGGTAATTCGGGTGACCACGTCAGCCGGTACCCCTGTACTGTTAAGCACCCAATTCAGTTGACCGCCTGCATTGACCGTTAACAAAGACCATTGCTGGTTTTCTCCGCCATTGTAAGCCCATTGCGCAACATTGGCACCATCAACGATTGACTGGTTGGCAACTTCAAGGTCCTTACCACTGTTTCGGTTAATGATGCGGTAATACCCGTTGCCCAATGAGGTGAATTGCCATTGCTGGTTCGTAGCGCCCGAATAGGTAGATATATTCACATTATCCCCATCAGCTGTTCCCGCCTGGTCTACCTGAAGTCCTTTGGCGCTATGCACACCAATAATTGAATAGTAATCACCAGGAAGTAGGGTCAGGGTCCATTTTTGATTTGTTCCGCCTGTACCGCCATATTGCGAAACATTCGAGCCGTCAGCAGTTTTAAAACCACCAACATCGAGTACTTTTCCACTTTTGCGGTTCACAATATAAAAGGTGCCATTGGTTACGGACAGCGGGGTTTCGTTTGGCGGTATTGCGCTCAGTTTTCCTTTCACCGAAAGCTGATCCTTGCTGTCTGGATCAGGAAGATCGTTTTTTCTGCAACTGCCAAAAAATAAAACAAATCCAAGCATCAATATGCCGGCTGAGGGTAAAGTAAAAGATTTTGTTTTCATAAAATTAGGTAAGAATGAATGAACAGGCATATGAACATGTTCGTTTGGTTATTTAAAGAGGACATATGCCACTCGTTTAGGTGAGCCCCTCTTTTTATGATCAATAAAAACTATTTAATCACCTTGTTTAAAAAGGTTCATCCTTTTAAAACGATCTGGTTATAAGGCTTTTGGTTTATCCCGTAATCACATGCCCATTCCTTGCTGCTGCTGCCTAAACAGCGGTAAGGATTAAAAGAAATTGTAAAAGATACTTCTGGTAGTTTACCAGATTTTTATACTTGGTTGAAACAAATTAACCATAAAAAATGTGCTTGTAGTGAGGGGTAATCTAATATAAATTAGGGGGTAAACTCCTCGTTTTCCTGCTTTATTCCAAGATGTTAAGCTAAATAGGAGAAAGCAATCTTTTATAAGCGTCTTTTTTACGTTTATTTGGTTTGGATTTTGGAGAAATCTGCCTGTTCGCGATCTCGCCAATTATGCGCTATAAATCCATAAAACACATCATACAAAAGAATTGTATTAGAAGGGAAAAAGCTGCGGAAAATCATGGGAATTTCGTGGCTTTTAATGAAGATTTGTGGAACTGAGAGAGACGAGCCTTTCATTTAATTGATTGTACTACAAACTTATTTAGGAATGGCTACAGGTACGCCCATTCAATGATTTGTTTAATGGTCTTTTTTATTTCGGCCTGTGCTTCTTCTTTCCTGATATCAACTCCACAGATCAGGCCGTTATTCGTATGAGCAATCATGGTAATGTAATATATACCCCCTATTAGAAGGGCAGCAACCGGCCTGATGTTTTTGTCTTTGCCTTTAAAGTATTCGTCAGTAAGTTCACTAAAAAACTGCTCTCCCAGGGATTCACGTCTCTCATTCAACTCCTCTAATACTTTTGAACTTTCGCACACCCCCCAACTGATGATCTTTCGCATTTCTTCATTTGCAATTAAAGAATCGAGCTGATCTTCCAATAAATGATACAACATTCCTTTGCCCTGATCGCTTCTGTTTTGCTCGATTATTTCTTTTGACTGATCGATATTTGCAGTATAAAAATCGCTATTGTTCAGGTATTCCTTTACCAGGCCTTCCATACTGCCGAAATAATCATAAACCAATTTTCGGTCTACTTCGGCTTTTAATGCTACTTTGCTAACGTTTAAGCCGGTAAAACCGTCGTTTTTTAAGATTTTACCAACAGCGGCCAGAAGTTTTTGTTTTGTCCATTCTTTATTTCTGATGGGGCCGCTCGTAGGTTTTCTTGTCATTCGGGAATTTTGGGTTACAATTTCTTGATCTGGAGATTATCCAAATATATATAATGCAGCGCTAATTGTTCCATCTTTTTCAACAGAACACATTGAGGTGGTACTATTTTGTTGCGTTGCTTTTTAAAAGGACGTATTTTAACTAGTTATCTTTTTACAATGCCATATTCCGGGCATTAGCTATCCATCTCCAAACTTTCTATTTTGGAAATCCGCCAAGACCGGTCCCTTTAAAACTAGCATAACTTAAAAATTAAGATAATATTTTAATCGAATCGTCCTTATTATTAGAGGAAGCTGAACCGTCGACAATTTGTCAACTCATATCAGGGTTACAATTGTCAAGTTTTTTACCAACCTCAAAAACTGTAACATTTTTCAGTATTGGAAACGGTGTTAAACCAATTTAAGCATACCGGTTTACCCGGGCAACGAAATGGTCGATATTAAAGGGCTTTGCTATAAATTCTGCGCCACAGCCCGAACCCATAATTTCGTTCTGGGTAGTGTTGGCAGACATCATGATGATATTAATGACTGAGGTACGTTCATCCATGCGCAATTGCCTGCAGATATCCAGTCCGTTACCGTCGGGCAACATGATATCAAGAATCGCTATATCAGGCAATCTCTGTGAGATCATATGGTTGAACGCCGCAACGGTAGGGCAGCCATTTACTTCATAGCCTTCTTCGGACAGGATATAACTGACCACCTCACTGATATCCGCGTCGTCCTCCAGGACATAAACTAATTTTTTGCTCATTTGTGTTTGTCTTTGTTATATTAGATTTAATGTGTATGTTACAGACTAGGGACTGCAAATTTAAATGCAGCACCTTTGCCGGGCTCGCTTTCCACCCATATCCGCCCTCCATGGCGTTCAATAATCTCCTTGGTAATGTAAAGGCCCAGTCCAAGTCCGGATATATTCCGGTCCTTTTCTCTTACCCTGTAAAACTGGCTGAATATATGGATCTGTTCGGTCGCAGGAATCCCTGCGCCATAATCTATCACGGAAATAATTATTTCATGGTCATGGTTTACAGCCGTTATATTAATATCCCGGGAGTGGGGCGCATACTTTACTGCATTACCAATCAGGTTTGTGATTACCTGTTCCATCCGCATTTTATCTCCCTGCAATACAAGGTCTCCTTCGCGGGTATAAATATAATTGTGTCCGGGAACGGTCTGCTCAAATGTTTCGCAGATATCACCGATCAGTGCACCAAGGTCCAGCCGTTCAAAATTGAACTGTAATTTGCCAGCCTGGACTTTGGAAATGTCAAACAGGTCGTTTATAAGGATATTGAGTTTGTCTACCTGCTTGATCGCCTTGTCTAAAAAAACTTTGTTCAGACCATCCGAAGCTGTTTTTTGAAGCACCTGAAGAAAGCCGCTCATAGAGGTAAGTGGTGTTTTGAGTTCGTGGGAAGCCAAGGCTATAAATTCATCCTTTTTAAGGCTAAGGGTTTTAACCTCTTCAAAAAGTTTAGAGTTATCGAGTGCTATGGCTGCCTGAGAAGCAACCCCAACCACCAGATCTTCATGATCCTGCAGAAATATGCCAGGTTCTGGGTGACCAAAGAAAAGTCCGCCGATTACTTTCCCTGTTGAGGAAATTACAGGTACGGCCAGATAACTGACCACAGGGAGGTGTCCATCGGGCATCCCAAAATGGGGAGCCATTTTGCCATAACGTTCATCTTTTCTGATGTTGTCTACACGCACGACCCCCTCACCACTAAAGGTGGTGTGGAATACTGCTGTATTACGGGGCATACCAAATTTTTCAAACGCCTCACGGGGAGCGCCCGATAGCGTATAGAGCATGTAAGATTCACCTTCCTCATTGATTTTATTGTAAAAGAAAGCGCCAAATGCCGCCCCGGTAAGTTCTGTTGTCGCATCGGTCACTTTCTGCAAAATGACATTAACATCCAGTTGTTCACTGATGCTCTTACCTATCGAATTCAGGATCATGAGCTTTTGGGAGTTGCTTTTTAAGGCATTTTCTGATTCTCTCTGGGCAGTGATATCCCTGGCTACCTTTGAAGCGCCAATGATTATCCCATCACTGTTCTTGATCGGGGAAACTGTTAAGGAGACCTGGATTTCCTTGTTTTCCTTGCTTATCCTTATGGTTTGAAAGTGGTCTATTTTTACACCTCTTTTGATACTGCCTATGATACGTTCTTCCTCATCAAGACGGTCTGGCGGGATCAATAGAGAGATGTGGCGGCCAATGGCTTCATTTTCGCTATAGCCGAAAATATTTTCAGCCCCTTTATTCCATGTGGTGATTATGCCCGCGAGCGTTTTGCTTACGATGGCATCATCGGAACTCTCCACTATGGCAGCCAATGCGGCCTGCTTTTCATCGGCAAGTTTTTGGGCTGTAATGTTACGTGCAATCTTACTTACCCCAATAATGCGGCCCTGCTTGTTCCTTATGGGTGATACGGTAAGCGATATAGGTATTTCAGTTCCGTCTTTGGCCAGGCGTACTGTCTTGTAATGTTCGATTCTTTGGCCTGCTCTTACCTTATTGATAATGTAATCTTCTTCATGTATCCGGTCTTGAGGGATGAGGATGGTAATGTGCTTCCCGATTACCTCTGATGCAGAATAGCCAAAAATTCCTTGTGCTCCCTTGTTCCAACTGGTAATGAAACCATCCAGCGTTTTAGAGACAATTGCATCTTCGGATCCTTCAATAATGGCTGCCAGTGTAGCTTGCTGTTCATCAGCGGTATACTCATCTGAAATGTCGCGGATCATTTGGGAAATGCCTATCAATTTTTGCTCAGCATCAGTAATCGGAGAGATGGTAATGGAAACATGCAGGCCTTCCCCGGTTACCGATCGGCGTATGGTACGGAAATCATGGACTTTCGCACCACTCCGCACAGTATCCACTAAGCGCTGATTAAATCCATTGACGCTGAGCTGGTGTTATGCAAAAATAAAAATTTCTTTAATTTGAACTAAATGTGATTTTTGAATAATTATACGAGTTTATTATTAAAATCGCCTTTGCTTTCGGGAGGTAGCGTTTGATGATTAAACAAAAGTGATCTGTGGTTTGATTTAATAAATGAATGGAATTTCCCTGACCATTTGGCCAGGGAAACGCAATTTTTAATAAGATACAAGTGTTGTAATGCTTGATGCAGAAAGGTTAATGCCAAAGCTTCCGCCCGAAACCGCGAAGCTGTTTGAGCCAAGATTTGTTGTGCTTGTTGTAAAATAGCGGTTGAATCCATTAACTGAAATCCCCGTATAGCTAAAGGGCTGATAAGTAACAGCTGTATTTTGGTTGATGATAACAAGCACTAATTTTGTCCCACTTTTGTATGCAGTAACATAAACACCAGTGCTTGGATTTGAAGTACAACTGATTTTGGTATATCCCGGGCGGACATATCTGGCGTAATGTGCCATGATGTAACCTAATTTTTGAATATTGCCACTTTCGCTGATMGGTCCGTAACTTCTTCTGATATACCACCATACATATGCACTCCATCCTGCATTCATACAGTCATGGATTTCTTTGGCTGCTGTCATTGCATTTGGCCAATCTTCCCCGCTTATGCTCGAATTGGTATAATGTTCGGTCATCCACACTGGTTTGCCAATATTCCCCAGGTTATATGGCGTTTTACCATAAATGTGGCCGCATACAAAACTGGTTTTTGATTTTGCAGTTGCATTACTGAGATAGGTATTAATATAAGTCTGGTTCATTTGAAATGGTTCAGGTGCCATAATCGGTGCGCCGCAATTGCTGCCCTGTGCAGCAACAAAGTCGGCTACTTCCGGAGCTGTAAGTTCCATAGATTCGTAGTTGACCTGATAATCCGGCTCATTCGTGGGACTAATGGCGGCAAGGCCGCCAACTGCACTATTGAACGCACTTAAATGTGCGGCATAGGCAGAATAAGAAGCTGTTTTGATTTTGCCACCTACTACGCTTCCATTGGTCTTCATCGATGCGGGTGCCGACCATGCTGAGGCGATAGCAGAGCCCCCATATGACTTGCATGCATCAATAGTTGCTTTTTCAGCAGAAAACTCTGTGGAGGAATTTGGGACACGTACGCGGACGATGCTTAAACCGATGCCGTTTGTAGGTGAAAATGCTGTACTTCTTTGGGTACTTGTCAAGTCCCCCGTCCATGCCACAATATTGGCTCCACCGAACCCTTTTATAGACTGTTGTACAGTAGAGGCGTTAATTTCGGCAGTACCCTGTACGGCGAGCGCTGCCATGCTTCCCTTAACGGAGTCCGATCTGAGCGCTGTGATCGTTTTTTGCGGAATTAACAGTTCTGCATCGTTGATTTGATTTTTTGAGCAGCCGGCAAATAATAGTGCTGCAGTGAGCACACATGAAATTTTGTTTCTCATAAGTAGATTTGGTTAGTGATTTAATTAATCAATTTTAAATAAATCAAGTGTTAGCGGATACTTCATATGGTTTTTTTTCTGACACATATGTTGAAAGACTAAGGTTTTGTTGCCCTCCCACATCAAGGGGATTAGCGTTGCTACATTTAACTAGAGGGATTTATTTGTCAGATTTGAACAGAAAATTTAAATTTGAATAGATGAGCAAACGAGTGTTTGATGATTCCTTTAAGAAAGCGTCTATAGATTTATCCAATAGCCGAGGGGCTATAAAAGAGATTGCTGATGAGCTGGGCATCAGCCAGAACCTTTTGAGCAAATGGAAACAGGATGCAACAGAATCCAAACAGTCTCTTCAGTTCTTACGGAAGATCAGAAACTGAGCAGGAAACTGCAAAAGGAGTTGAAGGATGCCTAAATAGAACGCGATATATTAAAATAGCCAATAATGTAGATATTTAATTTATGTCTTGTCCATATGTTGTCAAATAACCAATACCAATCTGGCAGTGCTACCCGTTTACGCAGGCTCATTGCCTTGCTTACCGTTTTGCAGACCAAGCGAATTGTAAACGCAACTGATCTTGCAACCCGGTTTAAGGTTAGCACAAGAACTGTTTATAGAGACATCAAGCTGTTGGAGGAGGCCGGTGTTCCGGTTTTTACGGAAGAAGGAAAAGGATTTTCGTTGGTTGAGGGTTATAAAGTCCCCCCATTGTTGTTTACAGAAAGCGAAGCAGCTGCTGTTATCACCGCTGAAAAACTCGTTGCCGGTAATAACGATGATTCACTGGTTAGAAATTACCGCAATGCGACAGACAAGGTAAAAGCTGTACTGCATTATGCGGAAAAAGAGAAAATGAACCTCCTCTCTGAACGTGTAAAAGTGTATGTTAATAACGACGAGAGGCCATTGAGTAGTCATTTAGCTGAGTTGCAACAGGCACTAACCGATTATAAGCTCATTAAAATCCAATACTGTGCTTTAAAAGAAAATGAAATTACAGAGCGTGTGGTTGAACCTTTTGCTTTGTTTTATGCAGCAAACAAGTGGTTGTTACTTGCCTTTTGCCGGTTGCGCAAGGATTACCGTTTTTTTAGGGTTGACCGGTTCCAGTCCTTTCATATCCTTGCCGAAAGATTTGAGCCACATAAAATGACGATCTCCCAATACCTCAACAGACTGGCAGAAGAAAGCATACATCCCTAGCGCTGCAGCTTTTTTTGTTTATTTCAGCTTCTTAATTTGTCTAAGCACACACCGGTTAATAAAAAATCCGAAGTTGAAAGCACCTATGACAGAGAGTTGTCACACTAGCTTGTAGTTTTGATCTATTACGAAATTTAACCTATAGCATTATGAACATCATCTCTGGAGGAACAGGGCAGATCGGATCTGCCTTAGCTAATGCCTTGCTCAAAAGCGGCGAGGCGGTAACCATTATTTCTCGAAGCTCGAAGTCTGCAGCTGATTGGCAAGCTAAAGGAGCAAAATTTGCAGTTGCAGATATTTATGACACTGAAGGTTTGCACGAGATCTTTCAAACTGGAAAAAACATTTTTATATTGAATCCGCCTGCTGATCCGTTGACAGACACGGACCTTCAGGAAAGGAAAACGGTCGCTTCCTTAGTGGAAGCCTTAAAAGGAACACTGGCAGAAAAGATAGTTGTTGCCTCGACGCTAGGGGCACAGCCTGGCAGCAGGATTGGTGATCTCAATACGTTATATGAGCTGGAGCAAGGGATAGGGGCTCTTGGATATCCTTATCAGATCATCAGATCCGCTTATTACATGAGCAATTGGGCGTCATCGTTGCCGATCATAAAAGAAACCGGTGAACTTATATCGTTCTTTCCCAAAACGCTTAAAATACCGATGGTCGCGCCTCGTGACATCGGGGAATTGGCGGCAAAGTTTATGACAACCAAGAACGGACCGGAGTTGAATGCTATGTTAGGCCCGGAACTTTATTCGCCACAGGATGTGGCGGACGGGTTTTCTGATGCACTGGGCAAGAAGGTAAGCGTAAAAGTAATTCCGAAGCAGCAATGGACTGATGCTTTTAAATCAGCGGGGTTTTCTGATGAGGCTGCTGCGTCTTACGCGGCTATGACCGAAATAGCAGCTAATCATATTGAGGTGCCGAAGAACGCTGTAAAGGGAAAAATTACGCTACAGCAGTATATCAATGACCTGGTAAAAGGATAAAGCAGAAACTGGCCGATCCGCCTAGATCACAATATATTTGATCACCTACCAATGAGGAAACGGTTAATTTGTTAATAATACCTTAACAGGCAAATAATTTAACTATGAATTGGATTTTATTGGCTATAGCCGGCCTATGTGAAGTGGCTTTTGCATCATGTC
>NZ_JBFTRT010000234.1:0-7466 GCF_056399685.1 Pedobacter sp. 01N416 | reverse complement strand
CCATTGGTAACGGAAACATTGGACACTTTTCCGGGAGGATTGGTATTTTTTTCCAATGGAACAATTTCTTCTTCCTTGCAACTCGAAAAGGCTACTGCTAAACCAAACAGCAACACAAGCAGGTTTCTATTCATTCTTTTCATATTGAATATTTTTATAAAAATTAATACTACCAACCTGGGTTTTGAACCAGTTTAGGGTTAACTGTTAAATCATAAGTTCTTAGTGGCCACAAATAATCACGTGGTGCCACAAAATTCTGGTTAAATATGGTTCTAACACGGTAATACTCTGAAGCCGTTGGCTGATAAACGCTCCATCCTGTGATGGATTGGTTAAACATTTCTGCAGCTCTTTTCCAACGCTTAATGTCCCAGTAGCGGCTACCTTCAAATGCCATTTCAATCAATCTTTCTTGCTGGATAATTTCGCGCATACCGTCTTTTGAAGTGTACTTGCCCGGATTGTTGGAATAAGTGGTCCATGAGGTTTGCACCGTTTGTAGTCCAGCTCTTGTTCTAATTTTGTTTATGTATTCGTAAACATCAGCAGAAGGACTGGCCAGTGTTTCGTTTAAAGCTTCGGCATACATTAAATAAAGATCTGCCATTCTTACCTGCGGCCATGGATAATCGCGATAACTGGCACCGTTGGTACCATTAATCATGTTCCAATCTACCAGTTTCTTGATAAAATAGCCGGTTTCGTTGTACCATCCAAAGTTGTTTGCACCGGCAACCTGATTAGATTTTCCTTCTAAAACAAATGTTCCCTCGTCAGAATTGGTTGGACTATCATATTTGTACCAAACACCACCATCAAAGCCTAAATCGGCATAAAACCTTGGTTCTCTATCAAAATTGATCCTCGCCGTGGTGTAACCTTCTTTAACATAAAACCGCTCACTTTTAACAGCTGTCCTTAGGGTATATTTATTGGTAAAATCGAGGGTTTTATCTTCATTGATCGGCACGCCATTTCTGCTATAAAACATTTCGGCAATTTTTAATGGTGGCGCCAACTGCTGTCTGGCACTACCAACCACCACAGTTGCAGCTAAACGCGGCATAGCAGCTCTTTGCATGTTAAAGGTTCTGCTGTTCGGATTTGCCCAAACATGCTCCAGGTTTACATTGAAACGCTCAGTTACGGCACCCTTAATGGTTAATTGCCTCAAGGTAGTATCTGATAGTTTAAAGGTGGTACCCGGAAACTGATATAATTTAAATCCAGCAGCTTCTGCACCTTCAATTGCTGCTTTGGCAGCATCGGAAGCTCTTTTCCATTTATTGGCATCGTAAGTGGTATTAAACAACACTACCCCATCCTTATCTCTAAAATTACTATAGTCGGTATTGCCATTAAACAGTGGGCTTGCAGCAGTTAACAGCAGTTTTGCTTTTACAGCAAGTGCAATGGGCCTTGTAATACGTCCAAGTTCAGTGCTTTTATCCGTAATAATTTGAGGTAGGTTAGGAATAGCCTGATCCAATAATCCAACTACATAGTTTACACACTCATCAAAAGGCATTCTTTTAACCCTCACGTCTTCTTCAGTAGCACTAATTCCTAAATTGACATCGATAATTGGAATTGGACCGTACATCCTTAAGAGATAAAAATTATAATAAGCTTTTAAAAACTTAACCTCCGCAATCCATCTTTGTCTTTCATCTAAGCTTAAATCTGGTATTTTGCTTAAATCCTGTACGTTTTCCAGAAAAATATTACAGTTTCTAATGGCTTTAAATAAACCATAATTACCATTTGGGTTATCGTTATAGTTGAAAACATTGCCACCACCCTGATAGCGCCCATTCCAGGCATCCAAATACGGATTTTCGGCACCTTGGCTACCCCTGGCCATCCGCCAGCCATAAGAAATAAACTCTCTTTCATCTAGCGAGGTCCATATTTCATCACCAGCCATGAAGCCAGCATTAAGCAGTGGTTCTCCATCTTTTGGAAGAAAGGAATAACAAGTAAACAGGTATTTTTCGGCCTCATTTCTTAGTGTAAAGGCATTATCTATTGTAGCTACGTTATCGGGCACAATATCCAGGTATTTTTTACAAGAACTAATGGATATCACGATAGCGAGTATGGCCAGCGTAAGTTTAGCTAAACCTGGCTTTGCCGTATCTTTTCGAAATAAAATATTGTTGATTTTCATATTTATCTTTTTAAGCTCAATCGTTAGAATGAAACATTTAAACCTAAATTATATACTGTTTGTACAGGATAGCCTAAGCCATTTCCGCCCATTTCGGGATCCCAAAGTTTAAAATTGCTAAAACTGGATAGGTTGGTCGCATTTACATAAACCCTGGCACTATTAAAACCAAGTCTTTTTTGCAGTTTGGTTTGCAGATTATAACCAAGTTCTACACTCTTTAATCTTAAGAAAGACCCGTTACGCATCCACCAGGTAGAAGTACGGGTATTGTTATTTACAAAATTCGGACTTAAACGCGGCCAGAATGCATAGCTATCTCTATTTTGCTCAGACCAGTGACTATTGGCTATTACCTCTAATAAGCCATTTTGTGTAACATTAGGATTGCCAGTTTCATTATTGAGTACGAAAGGTGAAATATTACCTGGATTAATGAAAAACGAAGACCTGGCCGAACCTTGTAAAAATGCAGAGATATCGAAGCCTTTAAAACCAAACGTACCTCCAAAACCATAAACGATTTCAGGACTGGTAGGTAAACCAATAGGCACTTGGTCTACATCACTGATAATACCATCGCCATTTACATCTCTATACTTAATATCGCCACCACCATAGTCTAAACCTGGCACGCCTGCAAACTGCACAGGTGAGTTTTTAGCTTCGGCATCATCAATAAATAAACGTTCGGCAATGTAACCGAATGATTGGGTAGTGGGTAAACCAATATGGTAGCGATAAGCCTCTTTGGTACTAAATGAAGGCTCATCATAAATTAATATCTTATTGGTGGCATAAGTAAAGTTTCCCCTCATTTGTAGGAACATGCCGTTGTGAAACGATTTGTTATAGCTGGCAGAGAAATCGACACCTTTACTTTCGGCTTTATTGGTATTCGCCCGTACAGATGCCTGTAAGCCCATTGAACTTGGAATAAACGTTCTGTCGGTTAAAATGTTCGAACGCTCGTTTTTATAAATATCGAATGTTAAATTCAAGCTATTAAACAAGGTCATATCTAAACCAATGTTGGTTTGTTTAGATTTTTCCCAGGTAATGAATGGATTAGAATAACGCGAAATTGAAATACCATCTCTATAGTATAAACCATCTTCGCCAAAGCTCGAACCAAATGTTCCATTGTTCATGTTTACTTCAGAAAGGTAGAAGAAACGATCGGAATCATTTCCAATCTGATCGTTACCCACCAAACCAAAGGTTGCCCTTAACTTTAAACTATTGATTACGCTTGTAAGTGGCTTAAAATAGTTTTCATTCGAAATAATGTATCCTAAACCGAATGAAGGAAAGAAACCAAAACGGGTATTTTCTGCAAAACGTTCAGAACCATTATACCCAAAGTTGAACTCGGCCAAATAACGGTTATCGTATCCATAAGTAGCTCTTCCTGATACTCCCTGATTACGCGATGGTAAAGATAGCTGAAGACTACCCGGATTTGCAGCCAGATAATTTCTCATGGTTGTAATCAACATCACGCCAACTGCATGTTTCTCTTTAAAAGTACGGTTGTAGTTTGCAGAAAACTCGGCATAAAAAGTCGAATTTAAATCCTTTTTACCTTCCGAGTAACCTAGATATTCGGTACCTACCGGACCAATTGATAATGCACCGCCACCGTTAATCAAGGTGAGTCCGATTGATTTATCTGGCTGCTCAGTAGCCGAATAATAAAAAGGATTGTAAGCGCGGGAAATATCAAAATAAGAATATCTACGGGCATAACTCATCATCCTGGCGGTTAAACCTGGTGTAATAAATTTTAAATCCTGCTTAATTTCTATCTGCGTTTGTAATGTAGAAGCATTTTTATCCTGATAACCTTTTACCATTTCGGCATAAGGATTCATATATAAACCACCTCTTGGTGAAATAGCATTACCAAATAAGGGGTGGTTGCTATAAGGTGATAAACTTGCCGGATAAACCGCAGGAAACATTACCGGATTAGACCAAATTGCCCTGTTAAATGTAGCCCCACCGCCTCCTACAGGACCGGTATAATCGTCAAACTGCCCGTAAACACGGATAATTGCTTCGGTGGTGTTGGTTAAGTTAATATTTACGTTAGAACGGACAGAATAATTTTTTAACTTGATATTACTATTAAAATTATTTAGATCGGCAACTTTTAATACCCCATTATCAATATTGTAAGTACCTGCAATATAGTAGCTCGCCTTAGTACCCCCACCAGAGATATTTATGTTATATCTTTGATTCGTGGTATAATCTTTTATCAATTGTTCTATCCAATTGTTGTTTGGATAAAGCAATTCATTTTCGCCCGCTGCAGTTGCGTCAATTTTAGTTTGGAGATATGGTAATATGGCCAACCTGTTACGGGTAAGCGCAGCTTCATTTGCCAGCTTCATATACGTTACATTATCAGCAAACTGGAAGTTTTTAGTATTTGAGGAAAGTGATGACTCGGCCCTGAACCCAAATTTTGTTTGACCTGCAACGCCTGATTTAGTTAAAATAAGTACTACACCATTTGCACCCCTGGCACCATAAACTGCCGATGCTGTTGCATCTTTAAGTACGTTAAAAGAAGAAATATCATCAGGTTGCAAACGTGCCATATCGTTCTGGCTTGATTCGATACCATCGATCAGGATTAAAGGATCTTGTTTACCTGCACCGAAAGTTCCTAAACCACGGATAAAAAACTGTGCATTATCTGCACCAGGTTCACCGCTTCTTTGATAAGCAATCATACCAGCTACCCTACCCGCCATCATAGTGGTTAGGTTACTTGTTGGCCCTTTAAGCTCTTTAGGATTAATGGCGGTGATAGAACTGATTACACTCGTTTTTTTCTGTGTACCAAAGCCCACCACTGCAACTTCTTCTAATGAATTGGCATCTGATGAGAGGGTTACATTAATTACATAAACGCCTTCGGCATTTTTATCGTAATTGGCAATGGCAACATTTTTGGGTTTATAGCCCACCAGTGAGAACAACAATTTACCTGTTCTTGGCAATTTGATCGTATACCGTCCAAACTCGTCGGTAGATATTCCACGGTTGGTGCCCGAAACTTTTACGTTTACACCCGGCAGACCGCCCACGGTGTCTTTTACTATCCCCCTAACCGTTACATCTGTTTGTGCAGATACTGTTAAGCTAGAAGTTGTAATTACTAAATAGATCAAAAATTTTAAGATTKACCTAAGGGTAATACCCTGCTGGTGTAGCGGGATTTTTTTCGGTAGTTTTTTCTTCATAAAAATGGTTTAAAAATGGTTAGCTATGTCAATATCCGGCCAGATAGATTACCATCATATTGCACTCGTAGAGGCATTAGGCAATCATCCAATCGAAATATTCGTCAGTATGGTTTGGGAAATAGCACAATGCCCTTATCCCTGGCAATTGGTTTTGATTAGTGTGCTTTTATAAAAAAGCATTAATGTTATTTTATTTTGCCAGCGGTTTTAAAAAACGGAATATTGAGTAGATTTAGCTTTCTTCATAATTTTGGGATTAAGGATGAATAATTTGTTAAGGGTAATACTGATTTCGGGCAAACCTTCAATCAGCAATTAGTTCGACAGCAATGGGGTATTTGTTTGTTTGTTTTAATCTTTTCATGATCGGTTAAAGGTTTAGGTTTTGCTTCTAAAAAACAGGATACAGCCGCTCTAAATTTGCTGCATCCATTAATTATTCTAGGTAGTTAATCTGGAATAATCTGGATCGATCTAATATTCTTATACTTGGTTGAAACAAATTAACTATAAAAAAAGCGGTCGTAGTGAGGGGTAATACGGTAATAAGTAGGGGTTAAATTGTTATTTTTAGGCCATTTCCAGTGATTTTAAGACTTTCAAGAAAAATTAAACGTTTAATTGACGTTTAATTTAAAACACATATTCAAATCACTTTCCCTGTTATGGTAAAAATTGGCTTGTACGATCTGCTTTAGATCTGTCTTTTGAAGTGCTTATTTTGATAAGGTGCAGCAATAAACGTTCTATACCGAAGATTATGGCTGAATAGCCATTTAGGCTGTATCCTTGTAAGAAAGGTTCCGGTTAGATGTGCATACTGATTTGCATATAAACAAAAAACTCTCCGAACCTTTCTTTGCAGAAAGATAAGGAGAGTAGTTAATCATTAAATTCAAATAGGTTAATAGCCAGGGTTTTGAAGCATTGAAGGCATCTTCGAAACTTCCGACTGTGGAATTGGCATTAAATAATGTTGTGGATTAAATACGTGCTGACGGATGGTATTCACCACCTGATAGGTATACACATTACCTGTTTTAGTAATATTGATTGCTTTATTAAAACCATTGTTTACATCAACAGCAATTTTCCATCTTCTAATATCATTCCAACGGTGATCTTCATTCATCAGTTCGATGCGGCGTTCGTTCTGAATAACTGCTCGCATTTCATCAACAGACATATTGGCCTTTAAACCATATAAATTATCAGCACCAGCTGTTATACCTGCTCTTTTACGAATGGCTACTAGTTTGGGATATGCCAGTGCTGTTTGTCCGGTTTCGTTAATGGCTTCCGCATAGTTTAATAAAATCTCTGCATAGCGGATTAACGGCCAGCCCCTTTCTGTATTGAAAGAACTGTTGCTTGATATATTTTCGTCGCACATTTTGCGGGCATAATAACCCGTTGTTGTTGGTCCTGTCCCGTTTGAAGTATACCCATCAGTTGCAGCACCGTTATAGGTATTTACCACAATTTTAGTACTGGTTGTGGTACTGTAATACAGCGATTGATTGTAGATAATGGAATAACCAAATCTTGGATCGCGGTTTGTGTACGGGTTTGCTGCATCATAGCCAGAAGTAGGGTCGGTAATTGCTTTTCCATTTTTCATTGGGAAAGCTGTTGCCAGTTGCTGTGTTGGTGTAGAATTTTTTGCACCTCCCCTTGATGGTGGATTATAATAACCTTCAAAATCACGGTTAGACGGTCGGTTAAAGCTGAAAATATACTCAGAATTAACCCGTTTTAAAAACACATTGTAAAAACCATAGCCCGGAGCAGTTACATTATCTTCGAACAAGCTGTAGGTACCTGTATTAATTAATGTTTCATCAGCGTCGGCTGCTTTTTGCCAACGTGCCACACTATAACTGGGGTAACTTACAATTGGCTTTACAGCTGCCGATGCCTGGGTTATGGCGCCACCATTAAACAAAGGACTGGCGGCATACAATAAAACCCTCGATTTTAGTGCTAAACAAGCTCCTTTAGTTGCCCGGCCATAATCCTGTTCTGCATAATCA
>NZ_JBFTRT010000233.1:0-10084 GCF_056399685.1 Pedobacter sp. 01N416 | reverse complement strand
CTTTTATTCTACTTTCTCTCTCACTCTCTGGTTGAAAAGCTTCAATATCATTAGGCGTTGGATTTTCCTTCCCAATTTTCTTAATTAAAAGATCTAATGCGCTTTTAAATCCAGAAATCCCAGCAAAATTACTTTTTGCTGTAGTTAACTCTTGATCAAGCAGTGATCGATTCTTCATAAAATCTTCGTAACTTGCTTTATCCTTTTCGGCTACTGTTTCGGCTGTAAGGTTAGCAAAACGAGCTTTATCACGACGAACCAAACGAGTTAGCTCTAAGTTTTCATGGTCAATTGAACCCGTTGCTCCGCCTAAAAAATTCCAACCATGAATATCGTCCTTGTACCCATTCTTATCATCGTCTACTCCATTGCCTTCGATTTCCTTTTTATTGGTCCAAATTACTCTTTTAAGGTCTTCATGATTTAAATCAACCCCACCATCTAGTACTGCAACCACTACTGGCTTCGATTTTTTACCTTTTAGCAGCTCTTTATAAGCTTTTTCTGTACTGATACCAAAAACGGAGTCAGTTTTAAGATCCAAATTTTGCCAATTCGCCTTTTGAGCAAGTGAAAGTAAAGGAAGCACACTAAAACATGATAATGCGATTATTTTTTTTAAAGAATGGTTATTATTCATACAGTTTTTAATAAATTATTATTGACTAGTTTCAAAGAATGGCTTTAATGCCGTTTTATTATTAACCTTAGTTCGATTAATWTTTACCCGTTGTGATCAATTTTTAGTCTCTTTTTCCTAACGCGATCGTCATGCTGAACTTGTTTTACAAGTAGAAATAGTGTTTTCAATTGTCTTGTAGCTACTACGTGGTCAGCATCTTTCCTGCTAGATAGACCCTGATCCCGAACATTCGGGACAGAGTGACGACAGTGAGTTGAAATATCTACAGAAGATCTTTAAAGGCATGTTATTAATCGAGTTCAGGTTAGTAGGATTATGCACGCAGATTCTTTCCAAACAGGGGTATAAATTGATATGCGGCCGAAGGAAAAGACCGCATATCAATCATTAATTACTATCAATCGCAAACAGAACTAGCGGGTACCATCGCAAACACCCCTAAAATAGCCAACAGATTCAGCTATTCCTGCCAGGGGATCTTTCATGTCTTTTTCATATTCTAAACTACAGCAGCCCTGGTAATTAACCTTTCTCAGCATTTTTACGAATGCAGGGATATCAATTACGCCACGRCCGAGTTCACAGGTGGTGCCTTCATTTGCGGCTACGGTTACATTCTTTAAATGCATATCGAAAATCCGTTTCGAGAATTTCTGAAGGTCTGCAACCGAATCCCGCCCATCTCTTTTGTTATGCCCCATATCAAAGCATATACCAACACGTTGATCCAGGTTTTTAATGAGGTTGTAGATACTTTCTGCATTTGGATATAGTTTATCCTGGGGGCCATGATTATGAATGGCATAACGAATATTATATTCTTTTGTCTTTTGGGCAACATACTCCAGGTCAGCATGCGCTGGAATTCCGATCAACAAATCAACACCAACCCTTTTTGCATAATCGAATGCATTATCGATCTCTTCTTTATTTTTGGTGTATATAGGGCCCACGGCATACCCTACTATGTTATTATCCTTAAGTTTAGCATGAAAGGCAGCGATTTCTGCTGTTGTACTTTTAAAAGGCAAATGAAAGTCTTTGATACAGAGGTAATGTACATCAACCTTTTTCATCATTTTAAGCGATTCGTCAAGGCTAAAGTTAAGGAAGCTATAACCGGCAATTGCTAATTTAAAAGGGTCTTTACCCGCGGCATTGCCTTTAGCAGGCGCTGCAAAAACTGACGGGGCATTGATCAGCGTTGCCGCAGTTAACCCCAATATTCCTGTTTGTAAAAAATTTCTTCTTGTAGTCATCTTAATATATCTGGCGACTAAAGTTAATATTTAAATTGGTGCAGTTCAAACGTGCGAACAGATCTTTTAAAAAAAATGAATGGTTATTTACGGCATCAGTTTCTGCCAGCTATAAAGCTTAAATAGCTAATGTTCCTCACCTTCTTCTTCGGCATTCTTTACCTTGCTTAACAGATCGTAGGCGCCTTTTGTCACCACCTTCATATTATTGATCTGCCCGGCAAAAGAAACCTGGGTGTAACCATTTTCGGCAACACCTGTTTTTACCTCCATCATCCTGTACCGGTAAGTGTTACTGCCTTTATCGGCAGGCTGATCTATAAACACGAACTTTTTGCCTTCAAACTCAACAATAGCCGCATCGGGTAGTGCTTCAACCTTGTTCATTCCACTTTCTACATAAGCCTTAAGGTACATGCCCGGAAGCAGCTGTGTATCCTCCTTATCCAAATGGCAGTGAATTTGCACGGTACGCTCTTTACTAATTTCGCGGCCGATGAGATAAACTGTAGCCATGCGTTCCTTTTCCTCGTTGGCCAGTACAAAGCGGACTTTTTGCCCCAGCTTAAGCTTAGGCACATCCTTTTCAAATACCGTAAGCTCTGCATGCAGGTGCTCGGTATCGGCAATTTTGAACAGTACATCGGTTGTGCTGGCAAAGGCACCTATATTGGTATTCACCTGCGTAACGTAACCCGCCATTGGTGTGTAGAGGTTAAAGGTTTTCTGGATCTGCCCTTTTTCCAGCGCCGCAAAACTGATGTTCATAATGGAAAGTTTTGAACGCTGCCCCAGCAATCTTGCACTCACACTCTGGTATTCGCTCCTTGCTTTCTGAAGTGCTTTTTTGGAATTTACGTTTTCCTTTGCCAATTCTTCCTGGCGATCGAGCTCCTGCTTTAAAAACTGCAACTGACTTTTATAGTCCAGGTAGTCTTGTTGCATCTGAATGAATTCCGGATTCTGCATTACGGCTACGAGCGCCCCTTTGGCTACCCGTTTTCCCTGTAGCATATCGGTGCTTTTTACAATACCTTCCAGCGGTGTGGAAATAGATACCAGGCTTTGCGGAGGAAGATCGAGCATGCCGTTTACTTTCGTTGTTCCGCTTAATTCCTTCAACTCAATGTCTCCCAGGGTAATTTCTGATAGTTTGTGCTGCTCTGGGGTAAGGGTTACAATATCGCTCTCTTCGTGAACGATCTCTTTTTCGGGCTCCTTTTCTGTATTGGGGCTGCTACAGCCAGCCATATAAAATGGAAAGGACAGCAGGGTAAGATATTTATATATGGATCTCATGAGATTTATATTTTAAAATGAGTTGTTGTTACCGGTTAAAAATTCAATCTGGTTGATGCTCTGGCTTAACTGGAGCAGGGCCATCAGGCGCCCCTCGTAAATGCCATTTGCCTGTTTAAGGTTCAACAGGTATTCCGAATAGCCTATTTCTCCGTTCTGGTAGGCAATGCGGCTATTTTTTAATATCAGTGCCGCATTGGCTAGCGCCGAAGTAATAAAATAGTCATAACGTTTCCTGTTTTTCAGGTATTCGCCCAGGGCCTGCTGGTACTGGCCTGTTAGTTTTCGCTGATGGAGCTGCAGGTCGTTCGAGGCAATATCCCTATTAATGGATGCGGCCTTTGCCTTCGCAGAATAGGCGCTGTAAAATAGCGGAATGGAAAGCCCCACCTGAAAGCCCTGAAAACGTTTGTCGCGGCCAAAGAAAACATCACTGCCGTTAACGTTTTGAAAACCGGTTAGCGACTGGTTGAAATAACCCAGGGTAAAATCGGGCATTGCTTTGGCAAGCTCTACTTTTCGTTGTTTTTCGGCAATCACAATCTGTTGCCTGAAATAGGCAATGGCAGGATTTTTATTTAGAAGAGCCGTATCTCCGATCGAGATCTCGGGTGTTTCCTTTAAAAGCTTGTCGGCGATTAGGGGTAGCTCACCCCTTCCAATCAGCGTAGCAAGCTGCGTTTTATATATTTCGATATCAGAACGGTCTTGATCGAGCAGGTTCTGTACATCCTTAAGCTGTGTCTCGGCGGTTACCTTTTCAAGCAGGTTACCCTCACCTGTTTTGTATTTTAGCGAAGCTGATTTTACAAAACCCTTATAGATGCTGTCTTGCTCGAGCAGCAGTTTTTCCTTCGAATAGAGGTACTGAAGATTGGTGTAAACCGTCTTCACCTGAAAAATGAGTTCGTTTTTACTTGAAGCCACCTGAAGCTGGCCTGCTTTGATACGCTCATCCCCTAATGCCGCATTTGCGGCGAAAAGTGTTGGAAAGGGAATGCTTTGCGAAATGGTAAAGTTATTGTCGTTTTTGATCAGGCTGTTGTACTGCCCGTAAAGCATAGACACTTCAGTTTTGGGCATTTCGAAGGCGCTTTTCCTGAGTGCCTGTTGCAGCCCTACACCAAGGTTAGCCCCGCTAATCGCCCTGTTGTTTTCCAATGCCAAAGATACCGCCTGTTCAAGGGTTAACGCAGTTTGGGCCTTAGCAGGCTGAAATCCAAACAAGGTAATAGACATAACGATTATGCCTGCTACCGGAGCAATTCTTACTTTTTTCCTGCCCATTTTTTCTACCCAGATATAAAGCACCGGAAGTACCAAAAGGGTCAACAGTGTTGCAGAAATCAGTCCGCCGATAACAACCGTTGCCAATGGGCGCTGTACCTCAGCACCGCTTCCGCCCGAGATAGCCATTGGAAGAAAGCCCAGAGAAGCTACAAGGGCCGTCATAATAACCGGGCGAAGCCTAACCGAAGTTCCTGTTCTGATAATTTCGAGAATATCGTTCATTCCTTCTTTTTTTAACCTGTTAAATTCACTGATAAGCACAATACCATTCAGTACCGCCACACCAAAAAGCGCAATAAAACCGATGCCTGCAGAGATGCTAAATGGCATATCCCGTGCCCATAGCGCGAATACGCCACCAATGGCCGACAATGGAATTGCGGTAAAAATTAAAAGCGCATGTTTAATCGATGAAAAAGTAAGATAAAGCAACAGTAAAATGAGCAATAGCGCCAGTGGTACGGCAATACCCAATCTTTTGGTGGCTGCCTGCAGGTTCTCAAAAGTGCCGCCAAAGGTTGGATAATAACCTGGTAAAAACTTAACCTCTGCATCAATCTTCTGCTGGATTTCCTTTACAATACTTTCCACATCCCTTCCCCTCACATTAAAGCCAACAGTAATCCGTCGCTTTGCATCATCGCGCTGGATCTGGTTTGGACCTTCCCTGTACTGGATATCAGCCAGCTGTTCCAGCGGGATCTGGTTGCCATTGGGCGCAGTTACGAACAGATTCTTCACATCTTCCAGCGACTGCCTGTTTTCTTTTTCGAGGCGAACAACCATATCGAATCGCTTTTCGCCCTCGAACACCAGGCCAGCCACCTCTCCGGCAAATCCCGAGCGGATAGCCGTATTCACATCTTCGATGTTCAGTCCGAACTGCGCAATCTTTTCTCTATGAAATTTGATGATGACCTGTGGAAGTCCCGAAGCTTGTTCCACATAAATATCCTCAGCACCTTCGATTTTTCTGGCTATAACACCAATCTTAGCTGCATAGGCACTTAGCTTCGAAAAATCCTCTCCATAAACCTTGATTACAACATCCTGCCTGGCACCTGTCATAAGTTCATTAAAGCGCATCTGAATGGGCTGCTGGAACCCGAAAGTAACCCCAGGAATATACTGCTCAAGCTTGGCCTGCATTTTTMCCGCAAGCTCGTCTCTGGTCGAAGCATTTGTCCAGTCGCCTTTATCCTTTAAGATAATAATCAGGTCACAGGCTTCTACCGGCATGGGGTCGGTAGGAATCTCGCTAGAGCCAATCTTTCCGATCACCTCTTTTACTTCAGGAAAATTTGCCTTTAATACCTTTGCAGCCCTTGTAGCGGCCTCAATGGTCTGAGAAAGACTACTTCCGGTAAGTACCCTGGTTTCTACGGCAAAGTCGCCCTCCTCTAGCGTGGGAATAAATTCGGCGCCCAGGTAATTGAAAATAATGAGGCAAATGGCGAATAATCCTATTGCAATGCCAACAACGGCTACCCTTGCCCGAAGCGCAAAATTGAGCATTGGGGTATACACGCTTTGAAAAAAAGACATGATCTTGTCTGAGATATTTCTTTTGGTACTGATGGTTTTGTTTAGAAACAGCGCACTCATCATCGGCACATAAGTTAACGACAAGATAAAAGCGCCAAGGATAGCAAAAGTCACCGTTTGGGCCATTGGCCTGAACATTTTGCCTTCTATACCAACCAGTGCCAGAATCGGCAGGTAAACGATGAGGATAATGATTTCGCCGAAAGCAGCGCTGTTACGGATCTTGGAAGCAGATTCAAAAATCTCTGCATCCATCTCCTGCTGACTTAACCTGTTTTTGTTTTTTCGGATGCCCAGATGATGAAGAGAGGCCTCTACTATAATTACCGCTCCATCTACGATTAGCCCAAAGTCTATAGCGCCAAGGCTCATCAGGTTTCCGCTAACGCCAAAAAGGTTCATCAGGCATATGGCAAAAAGCATGGCAAGTGGAATAACCGAGGCCACAATCAGTCCGGCACGGAAATTTCCCAAAAGCAGTACCAGTACAAAGATCACAATCAATGCGCCTTCTGCCAGGTTTTTGGTCACCGTACCAATGGCACTGTCTACCAGTTTTGTGCGGTCGAGAAATGGCTCGATCACCACGCCCTCTGGAAGATTCTTTGCAATCTGATCCATCCGGGTTTTTACATTTGCAATAACCTTGGAAGAGTTGGCTCCTTTTAGCATCATCACTACCGCCCCGACTACTTCGCCCTGATCGTTTCTGGTCATGGCACCATACCTGGTGGCTGCACCGATCCTCACTTCAGCTACATTTCGGATCAGCACAGGAATGCTATTCTCATTGGTCCGTACAACGATATTCTCAATGTCCTCGATACTATTGATAAGCCCCTCACTCCTGATAAAATAGGCATTGGGTTTCTTATCGATGTAAGATCCGCCAGTGTTCTGGTTGTTTTTTTCAAGTGCCTTAAAAATGTCGCTGATGGAGATATCCATACTTCTGAGTTTGTCGGGATTAAGGGCAATCTCATACTGTTTGAGGTACCCCCCAAAGCTGCTTACATCTGCTATACCCTCTACGCCCAGGAGCTGACGGCGAACAATCCAGTCTTGAATGGTGCGGAGCTCGGTGGCATCATATTTTTTTTCATATCCTTTTTTGGGATGGATTACGTACTGGTAAATCTCACCCAGTCCGGTTGTTAATGGTGCAACCTCGGGTGTGCCGATCCCTTTTGGAATGGCTCTTTCTACTTCGGCAAGCCTTTCGCTCACCTGTTGACGGGCCCAGTAAATCTCTACATTTTCCTTAAACACCACTGTCACAACTGAAAGGCCGAATCTGCTAAAGGAACGGATTTCTTCTATGGGCATCAATGGGCAGCTGCCTAAGGGAGTATATGCCCCAGGCAATCAGCGCCAGTATCATAATTCCCACCAGCAGTTTCTGCCTGATGGAGAATTGTATTATTCTGTTCAGCATTGTCGTTTAAATCAAAAATCAATAAATAGCAGGGCATCATTGCACCTCATGGTGCAAAATTGTGCATGTAAAAAAGCATGCTTTTCATGGACAGCGCCATGAGATAAAAAAATTGATTAAACGAGCTTAGGCGGTTGCCAGATATCGAGTGGTTGTTTTTTCAATGCAGAGCACTGGAAAACCGGGTATGGTTTACGGAATACAGGAACAATCAGATCTGTTAACTTTTCGGATGGAAAGTGCTGACCGACAGAACAGCAGGCACAGCTGCAGAATGGTGGACAGGATTCTCCATGCATATGCTCAGCTTTTGATTGATCGCTGTGCACAGTGCTTTCTGTGTGAGACTTGGAAACCATATCTTCCTTGTCCTGGCAGGGCATTAGGCCCAGAAGGATCAGATAAAGAGAAAAAAGGAATACAAAGTTTTTCACCAAAGGCAAATGTAATGATTAATGTTTTTAATTCATAAAGCCCGTTTTTATTTTAATTCCTGTTTTGATTGACGGCTAAAAAACAATTTATCTCTTCACGCAACCTTAATGCCTTACGTATCATTGTAGATRCAAAGTTATGGGGTAAAGAATGTTGGTTATTTTTACGGCTTGCAATTTTTACAAGCCCTACATGCATACTAACCTGAATAATGAGCTGGCCACCAAGCCACATTACCCTATATTAGATGGCCTTCGCGGTGTGGCCGCTATAATCGTTGTCACCTTTCACTTAACCGAGCCCTTAGGCACCGGGCACCTCGATATCCTGGTTAACCATGGCTATCTGGCTGTAGATTTTTTCTTTTTATTATCGGGTTTTGTAATGGGCTACGCTTATGACGACCGATGGAATAAAATGAGTGTAGGCAGTTTTTTCAAACGCCGTATTATACGTTTGCAACCCATGGTGATTTTGGGGATGACCCTTGGCGCTATCGGATTCTATTTTACAGATTCTACCATATGGCCGCTCATTCACACCATTCCGCTTTGGAAGATGCTGCTGGTACTGCTTATTGGCTATACCATCCTACCTATACCACTATCGCTCGATATACGTGGCTGGCAAGAAATGCATCCCATGAATAGCGTGGGCTGGTCCTTGTTCTTTGAATACATTGCCAACATTCTTTATGCGGTGTGGATCAGGAAGTTTTCTAAAACGGCATTAACTATTTTAGTGGTTATCGCTGCTATTGCATTGGCACAGCTGGCCATTACAAACGGCGATGTAAGCGGCGGCTGGACACTAAATGCAGAACAAGTGCGTATTGGCTTTACCCGTACCCTATACCCTTTCTTTGCGGGTTTGTTACTTTCGCGTATTGCCAAGCCTACCCGAATTAAAAATGCCTTTTTATGGTGCAGCTTTTTAGTGGCGCTAGTACTTTATATGCCACGCATTGGCGGGGCTGAGCAGCTTTGGATGAACGGGATTTACGAATCTGTCTGCATTATCATCGTGTTCCCGCTCATCGTATATATTGGCGCCAGTGGCGTATTGCAAACGCAAAGAGAGCATAAGATATGCAAATTTTTAGGTGATATATCCTATCCACTTTATCTGGTACATTATCCATTGGTTTATTTTTATGTGGCCTGGATCAGCAACCATAAAGGCACAACAATTGTGCAGGCCTGGCCTTATGCCTTACTCATTTTAGTTGGTGGGATTGCTTTGGCCTACGTCACCTTAAAATGGTACGACGAGCCAGTGCGCAAATGGTTGCGGAAAAAGTTTGCCTAAGATTGGGTTAGGCTTAAAAGAGGCTGTATCATAAATATAGAATGGTTATCCTGAGGGTTAATTTTGTATAAAATCAATATTAATGGCGTATATAATTGATTATTTTTTACCCTACAGCTCATGCTTTCCTCGGCTCACCGCCGCCGATGGGCTCTTCCTTTTTGGTGTCAAAAAGGAACAAAAAACACCGGCTGAAAATTTTTCTCTTGAAGTTAGCGGGTTGGTTTGGGCAGTGCAGCCCGATCCCGATAGCTATCGGGATGTTAGGCCGGATTTAAGTAGAACGGGGATACAGTGCTACGGCCTAGTTGGGCGGAAATAGCATCCGACATAAACACCTCTACTGGTCTTAGCGTCTCGCTAAGACCATGTTTAAATACTTTTAAGGCGTTTCGATAGTCTCTCCGTAGGAGTCCTTTGGACAACGTGACACGTTCAAATGGAATCACAACTTGTGACACAGACTCTTCTTTTGGTCTATATTACTTTAAAAAATCATTTAGGTAAGCTGATATGGTTTTCGTCTGCATCATTAAACTCACATGCCCCTGGCCAGGAACAATAGCCAAATGAGATTTTGGCATCGCCCCCATATCGGCAAATTTGTCGCCGCCCAGTAATTGGTAGGTTTTACTCAGCTCTACTTTATCCAGGCCGTCATTATCTCCTGCGATGATTAATACGGGTGAAGTAATTTTCGCAATATTGGCGTCGCCCATGTCGAATGTTGTCCCTGCAAAAACAATCATCTGTTCTATAAATTTTGTCCATTTTGTTTTGTCAGGCGCTACCGCATCATATGCCGTTTTCATAGGTGTATTTGCAAACATTTCAGGTTTCATATTTTTAAATGCACCTGCTATTTCAGGT